>JASEHB010000089.1 GCA_030018745.1 Desulfatibacillaceae bacterium
CCAAAATCAAGTTTTCCCCCCGCTTTCTTGTTTTTTAAGGGTTTTGCAATTAAATTTATAAGTTGTGCAAAATCAGCAATGACGGCGCAGAAGCTCGCGCTCCATCACCGCGCTGGCAAGCTCGTGGCAATCTGCAAGGTAGGCGTTTCCTGCCTGTAAGGTTATGCCATAGCCTATGGATGCTGCAATGGCCTGGCCCACAAGGGGGATGTACTTGGATGTGCTTTTGGTTATCTCCCGCGTGGCCACGCGCTGAAGCAGACGGATTACCCCTGCGCGGGTGGCGTTTTTGATGAGGTTGTTTGCAAGCTGGGCCAGGGCCGGGACCTGGAACTCCCTGCTGGTGAGAAGGGCTTTGTCATTCAGGCCATAGGCTTTTTTTATGGATCGGAAAAGTGAAAGAAGGATGGAAATATCCACCGCAACATCCATGCCCGGCAACGGGTTTATGGCATTAGCCGCCGAAAGGCCCGCGTTTAAACGGACTTTTTTTTTACAAAGGGCGAGCTTTGCCTCCAAAAACCTGCGCGAATAGGCCTTGGCCGACTCAATCCAGCGCTCCTGCTTGGCTTGGGGAAGATGCCCGGCAATGGCCTCGGAAAGAGCATCCAGCCCGTAGTCATCCCTGCATGATGTGAAATAGACCTTCACCTGTGCCCTTACCAGGCGCGAAACATCCTCGCGGATTTCCTTTTCAAGATCCTCAACGCTTTTTGCGGTGTCCCATATGTCATCGCGCTTGTTGCGCACAAAAAGGCAGGTGCGCCCATGCTTTTGCAGGTGGGAGAAGAATTCCACCTCTGCGCTGCCCAGCTTTTCGGAAAAAACGCAAAGGAAAAGGTCAAAGGAATCCATTTTAAAGCGCTCCCAAAAGCTTTCTTTGGGAAAGCGCACGGTGTCAAAACCCGGCAGGTCAACAAGGTGAACGCCGTTGTAGTGGTAGGTCTGGGCCTGGCGGGTCTGGTCTGTTGCAACGCCAACACTGGCAAGGGGCTGGCCCACAAGCTTGTTAACAAGGCTGGACTTGCCTGAACCGGGCTGGCCGAAAAGGGCTATGGTGACAGTCACCTGCTCGGCTTCATCCAACTGGCGGCGGATATTGGAAACAGACTTTAAAATGGATTCGTTTTGAGCCATATGCCTGCCGCGAATTTCAGGGAGTTTGTGCATTCTGGCCGACGGATGCTCTGAAGTCTTCCAGATGCGCCAGCACTTCATCCAGCAAGGCCTGGGGATAGAGCGCGCCTGCCATTTCCTGCCACACGGGCCGGGTTCTTTGCTTTAACACCGCAAGGGAGGCCGGTGAGGGCTGCAAAATGGCGCATCCATAGCGGGCCATTGCTTCCAGGCATTTTTCATTGTCCTGGCGGATGGCAAGATTCATGGATGTTTCCATGTCTTTTCTGTATCCAAGAAAATCTTCATAATAGGGCGTTGGAAGCATTTCCCACGAGCTGTTTGCAATGACCACGGCAGCAGGGGCGTAACGGATGGGTACGGGCACAATATAGCGCAATTCTCCATACAACTGTGCGCCCACAATCCAGATTGCAGGGGCTATGCCCGAATCCGCCTCGCCTCTTTTCACATGGCCCACAGCCTGGTCTATGGCAACAGGCATGGCCTTTCCGCCAAGAAGCTCAATCACCCTTTTTTCAAGGGGGCCGTTCCAGTTAAGAAAAGTGGTGCGTGCAAAAAGGCCCGGCTCGGAGAGCGCCCATCGGGTGGAATAAATCTGGTCAAAGTCCTGATCCAGCCACAGGGCCAGCGTAAGGCTGCGCTTTGACAAAAAACCCTCAAAGCTGTCCCCCATCTTTTCCCGGATAAAATCCACCTCCTGGTAGTTTTCAAACAAAAAAGGCAGTTGGAGGACAGAAAACTCCGGGCAGACCAAAGATGTGCCCCGCGCGTCAAAACCCGCGCCCTGTAGCTTTCCTGTGTTGAGCTTTTCAATCACCTCCTGATCAGAACCCTGAATGCCGTTCCAGTAGATTTTGACCCACAGCTTGTTATCGGTCACCTCTTGCAGGGCGGGCAGGATAACATTGCGGTACTGCACACCCCATTGCATTTCGCGGGGTATGATTGTTGCAAAATGCCACACAAATTCTGCATTGAAGTTGGAAGACGCCGGAGACTGGGCATGGGCAGCATGGGGAGGGGCAACAAAAAGGACTGCCAGACAAAGCCCGGCAAAAAACCGCAACAGATTGAAAAACATTATAAAACTTCCTTAATGGCTTTGCAGACAGAAAAGCCCGCAAAGCCCAATTCTTATCCTGTTTTTTTCAATCCCCCCTGCATTTACCGCTGTTTTGGCCTTGAGCAACAAAGCCGGAAACAAACTACCTCCCGGCCCGAAATTCGGCAAGCACGCCAAGCACCTTGTCCAAAAGCTCCTGGGAGTAAAGCTGGCCTGCCATGCCGCTCCACAGGGGGGCTGTCCTGTGCTTTAAGGTGATAATGTCCATCTCATCCATTGGGGCGGCCTGCACTCCATAGCGGAGCATGGCCACCACAGATTTTTCGTTGTCGCGGCGGGTATGGGTTACAAATTGCCGTGTAACGCCGGGCCGCAGTTCATAGGCCTTTTTACGGTAGGCTTCCGGCAGCTCATTCCATGCCTTTTGGGTTACTGCAATAATGGCCGGGGAGTAGCGCAGCTTCACAGGGGTTACAAAGCGCACCGTGGAATAAAGCTGGGTGCCCACAATCCATATTGCCGGAGCGATTACGGCTTCGGCCTCTCCGGAACGCACAGCCTCGCGGATATCCGGTATGGATCTGGGTACCGGCGTTGCACCCAGGCGCGAGATGAGGCTTCTCTCGAGCTGATCATGCCAGGTTATTATTTTGGCATCCGCAAAATCGCTTGGCTTCACCAAAGGCCTGTTCACGGAATAGAGCTGGTCAAAGTCCTGATCCACCCAAAGGTAAAGCTCAAAGCCGTTTTTCAGGGCAGATGAGGCAAAGTCCTCGAACATGACATCTCTTATGTGGTCCACCTCATCCCAGTCTTGCAGAAGAAAGGGCAGGCCAAGAACTGCAAAATCCGGGCAGGCCATGACCGACCCAACTGCGGTGAGGCCTGCGCTCTGGAGAATGTCCTCCCTCATCCTTTCAAGGATGGCGGCATCATCGCCCATCACCCCGCCCCAGTAGATTTTGAGCGTAAGGTTACCCTGGGATGATTCGCTCACCGCTGGCAGGACTATTTCCTCAACCTGCCGCGCCCAGCCCACGCCTTTGGGCGCAAGGGTTCCCACCTTCCACTGGTAGAGGGATTCCTCCTCCTGGGCAAAAGCCTTTTGCGCCGCCGCAAAAAGCAACAAGGCGGCAACAGGCAAAACAAGCATCACCATAAGGGCTTTATTGGGCTTCATGGTTTTCCCCCCATAGCCGCACAGCTCTCTCCCAACCGCTGGAAAGCCTGCCAGCCTTATAATCGCACGCAAAACACGAGCAGCATATTTGCAGACTATTGCCCGTAAATGCAAGCCTTAAAGAAAAGGAAAAAGCCCTTAATTTTCCTTAAACCTGGGTATATGTCCTGGCAAAGTTTAACCCATTGCCATATAAAGATACAAGCCCGGCCCTGGTTTTATGCGTTCAAGCCAAGAGCAGCGGCATTTGTGTTTGCCCTTTAAAACAATATAACAATAAACAGCCTTTTCAAGGCCGCCTTTTTGCGTTTCAGGGAAAAAGGCCTGCCACGCCAGCGGCATAGCCTTATGCCAAAAGGCGGCTTTTAAGCCTTGCGTACTCATAACAGGCCCAAAGCGCCCGCACAGCCCTTTCCGGCCCCTGGAACACGGGAATTCCACGACCCATGAGGGCCTGGGGAAAATGCTCGGTAATGCTGCGGAAGGTGAAGCCTGCAATGGGCTTGTTGTGCCGGGCCATGAGATCCGCAAGGGACTGGGCCTGCTCGTCAAGCCATTTTGCTGCGTGGATGGCGGCTGTTTCCTCATCCAGCCCCATGCTCATTATGGGCCGCAGAACCATTGCTAATGGTACCAGATAATAGACAAGAAGCATATCCGCATTCTCGTCTTCAAGGAGTGCTGAAGGAATCTGCGAAAAAAAATCCATTGGGTTTTTGGAATAGGTTATGTCAACCGGGTTGGCAATGCTGCCCGTGTGGGGCACAAATGCGGATAGCTTTTCAAGGGTGTTTGGCAAAAGGGGCGGGACTTCAAGGCCTGTGCGGCCACAGGCGTCTGCTGCGGCTGCTCCGGGTCCGCCGGAATGGGTTTGGATGACCACCCTTTTGCCGTCTGCCGGGGGAAGGCTGCCCAAGGCCCGCGCAAAGTCAAAAAGCTCTGTAACCGAGCGGGCGCGCACAACGCCTGCCTGACGGAAAATTCCGTCATAGAGCCTGTCTGGCCCGGCCATTGTGCCCGTGTGGGAGAGGCCTGCCTTGCGGCCTGTTTCCGAGCCGCCCACATAAAGAGCCACAATGGGCTTTTTGGTGCTTATCCTCCGGGCTGTTTCCACAAAAAGCCTACCCCGCACAAGGCCTTCCACATAAAGGGCAATCACCTTTGTATGTGGGCAGGCCCCAAGGTATTCCAGACAGTCCACAATATCCACATCCGCGCTGTTGCCCACGGAAAAGGCAGTGGAAAAGCCCACCTTGAAGCGATCCAGATAATTGAACATCTGGGTAACAAAGCTGCCGCTCTGGGAGGCCAGGCCGATAAAGCCGGCAGAGCCTTCGCTTCGCATGAATGTAGTGTTCAGCAGCTTGTGGGGGTTGGTCACGCCAATGCAGTTTGGCCCCAGAAAACGGATGCCCCATTTTTTTGCTGTCTCCACCAGCTTCTTTTCCAGCTCGACCCCGGCTCCGCCCACCTCCCGAAAACCGGCGGTTACAATTATCACATGGCGTATGCCTTTTGCGCCGCAAGCTTCAAGGGTTTCGCACACAAGGCGGGTGGGCAGCACAAAAACAGCCAGATCCGGCGTTTGAGGCAAATCCTCCACCTTTTCAAAGGCTGCAATTCCCTGCACAACCTTTTCCTTGGGATGAACCGGATAAAGCCTGCCGGGAAACCCTGCCTTGCGAAGGGAGGAAAAAATTGTGCTCCCCATTGCAGAAAAATTGTTGGAAGCACCGAAAAAGGCAATGCTTTCCGGGTTGACCATGGGGTACAGCGGGCTTAAACGGATGTCATTTATCATGGTTTTGCCTTTTGGGCCTCAAGAACCACCAGGGCGTCCACAGCGGTTATGGAGCCGTCCGGCCCCAGGATTACCGGGTTCACATCAATCTCTTTAATCGCCCCATGCTCCATGCCAATGCGCCCAAGGGCCTCAAGGCAGGCGGCAAGGGCGCCTCTGTCTGCCGGGGCCTGGCCCCGGAATTGGCCCAAAATGGCCTTGGCGTTAAGCTCGTCAAGCATATCAAGGGCTTCGCCCTCATTGACAGGGGCCATGCGGAAGGCCGTGTCATTTATGACCTCGGTCAGCACTCCGCCAATGCCAGCCATCACGCAGGGGCCAAACTGGGAATCCCGCACAAGACCAAGCACAAGCTCGCGGTTTCCGGCGATCATGGGCGAAATGAGCACCCCTTGTGCGCCGGGGCTTTGGGCGAGTTCCCGAAAGGCTTTTTCAAGGGCCGCATCATCTGCAATATGTAGCCTTACAAGGCTTTTTTCGCTCTTGTGGGCAATGTCAGCGCCGCAGGCCTTTGCTGCAACGGGGTATCCAATATCCGCCGCTGCCGCCAGGGCCTGCTGGCGACTTTGGGCCAGGACTTCCCGCGCAACAGGCAGGCCATAGGCAGCCAGAAGCTGCTTGGACTCGTGCTCGGTCAGATTTTTGCGGCCCTCGTCAAGGGCCTTTTCCAACAGTTTTTCCGGGTCCATAAAAACCTCAAACCTTTTTTTGCGCCAAAAAAGGCAAAAAGCGCCTTAATCAAGCTTAAGAGCGCGGATTATGTCCAAGGACCAGGCAAGGGCCTCAAGGCGCTTTGGGCCTAAAGCCTCCTCCAGCCTGTTTTCCAAAGCCTCCACCTGCTTTGCCACCTGGGGGGCAAGCTCCCAGGCCTTTTCCGTAAGAGTTATTACCGTAAGCCGCCCGTCTGTTTCATGGGGCTTTGCATTAACCAGGCCCATTGCCGCAAGGCGCTGAATCATGGTCACTGCCGCAGCCTTGCCTATGCCTGCCCGTGCGGCAAATTCGCCAAGGCTTATTTTTGGGGCCTGCCACAAAACGCCAAGCGCCATGAGCTGGTGGGCGGTTATGCCCAAAGGGGCCAATGCCCTGTTGTAATAGGCAACCATTTTTCGGGCCGCCTGGGTGGCCAGTGTGCAGGCAAAGTATCGGGGCTGTGGAAAGTCTGTTCGCATACGAACGACACTATGCCAGAAAAAATACTTATGCAAGAACAAAAAACGAGCGGTCATTCTTTTTTCGGCAACAGGATTTGTGTCCCATAAAAAAACAGGCGACTGCAAGGCAGTTATAGCATAAGGGCGGGTTTGTTCCTGTACTGGAAAAGGGTCAGAGGCAAGGGCAAAGCCCTTTCTGGAGGCTGTCAGTCCCGGCTCATGCTCCGGCTTTTATGGCGGCTTGAGCTAAAAAGCTACCCTTGGCAATGGCCGCATTTGTCTGTATAATGGTTTTGGTGTGGTGGGGATCTGGTGAAAGGATATTTCCATGCAGACAGCACAGAAAAAACTTTGCGCCCTTTTTGTTGTTCTTCTGTTTCTGGTAGCCTGCTCCACGGTTGCTGTTACGGGCCGCTCCCAGTTGAGCCTTGTTCCCGAATCCCAGCTTATTGCCATGAGCCAGCAGCAGTATGGGGATTTTCTGCGCGAAAACGCCTTGAGCAAAGACCGCAACGCCAGTCAGATGGTGGAGCGGGTGGGTACGCGGGTTGCTGGGGCTGTGGAGCGTTATATGCGGCAGCAGGGCATGGCTTTGGAAGGCTATGCCTGGGAGTTCAAGCTGGTGGCAAGCGACCAGATGAATGCCTGGGCCATGCCCGGCGGCAAGGTTGTGGTTTATGAGGGCATTCTGCCAATAACAAGGGATGAGGAAGGCTTGGCGGTGGTTATAAGCCACGAGATTGCCCATGCTGTGGCCAAACACGGCAGCGAGCGCATGAGCCATCTTCTTCTTGCCCAGTTGGGAGGCATGGCTCTTTCCCAGGCTTTGAGCGACAAACCCCAGCAGACCCAGGCCCTTTGGATGACCGCATTTGGCCTGGGGGCCCAGGTGGGGGTGCTCATGCCATACAGCCGGGTTCAGGAAAACGAGGCAGACCATCTTGGCCTTGTTTTCATGGCCATGGCCGGATACAACCCCAATGCGGCTGTGGATTTTTGGCAGCGCATGACAGCAAAAAAGCAGGGCGGGGCAATGCCGGAATTCTTGAGCACTCACCCTTCGGATGCCACCCGGATAAACAACATAAGAAGCCTTATGCCAGAAGCCATGCAGTATTATCGCAGATAGGAAATATTGACTATTTCCTCTGAATCAAAACAACCCGTCAGGGTCGGCATAAAAGGCCGGGCCTTGACGGGTTTTTACTTTCCCGCAGATTTTTTTGCTACACCAAATCCCCTATGAAAATGTGAAAGCAGGCCCACAAGCTTAATTGTACAAATTCTTCTCGATTTGCCCCTTCATGGAAACCAGACAGTCCATGGCGCGGTGACGAAGACGGACTTGGACTTGGACTTGGATACGGATACGGATACGGATACGGAGACGGGGCAATGCGGATTTATACTATCCGCATACTACCCGCATGAATATCCAATAAAATCAAGAATGGCATTTTTCCTCCAGGCAGGGGCAAAAGCAGACTGTATTTTTAAGCAAAACTTCAAAAATGTACTTATCTGTCTGAAAACATTTTATATATTCTTCAACGGCGAAATTTTTCATGAATTATGCGGGT
>JASEHB010000090.1 GCA_030018745.1 Desulfatibacillaceae bacterium
ACCCTTTTCCAAAAATGTCACCGTTGAAGACGGCCAGACTGCGTCAACTTCCGGAATCTATGTGGCGCTGGGGCCAGCGCCCGGCGATGTTAACGGGGACGGTCAGGTGACGCCTGCAGACTTGAGAATCATCCGCGCCATTATGGGCGCTTGTATCGGCAACCCCAGGTACATACCTGCTGCGGATATGGACAACAGCGGATGCATCAACACAGTTGACATCAACCTCTGGTACAAGGCCTATGCTGCATTTCAGGCAGGGCAGAATTAAGGGTTTTTTTTGCATAAAGATAGTCCCCTGTAAATTGATTCACAGTCTTTTTCGGGAAATAAGCCGCGTCTTTTTGGCGCGGCTTATTTCCTTTTATTACCAGATGCAAAAGCGGCTGTTTCCAGACAATCAACCCCGGAAAACCATAAAAGGGAAAACTCCCGTAAAATAGACCCTTTTCAAAACCATTTGGTTATGATAACAATTTGATATACAGATGAAAATGGGGAGTCAAGCCTGCTGAAGGAAGTCGGCGGTTATCTGCAACAGCCCCAAAGGGATTTTTGAAAAGCGCAAAAAGGAGCCTGCCATGAACTTCACTCCCAAACCTGTTGAAAAGGTAGAAATAATAACCCTTGAGGACAACTTCGTAGATCTCACATCCATGGACAGCACCGCTGTTGTGGTGAGGGCTGTGCCTCTGCGCGGCACAACCTTTGCCAACACAATTCTCGCGGAGCACGGCTTTTCCGCTGTTGTAAGGGTTACGGATCAGGGCAAAGCCCGTATGGCCCTGCTTGATTTTGGAATGTCGGCCGATGCTGCTGCCAGAAACTCCAAAACCCTTTCCCTGGATATGAGCCAGGTGGAGGTTGCAGCCCTTTCCCATGGTCATATCGACCACTTTGGAGGCATGAAGCTGGTAGGGCTGGAAATATCCCAGCCCGGCACCCCCCTTGTTGTACATCCTGCGGCTTTCAAGCCAAACCGCTACCTTGAGCCATTCCCCGGCTTTCAGGTGGATATGCCCGCCCTCACCCGCCAGGATGTGGCCCAGGCAGGCTTCAAGGTAAAGGAAACAAAGGAGCCGCTGCTTCTTATGGATGGCGAGGTTCTTTTCCTCGGCGAAATCCCTAGAAAAAACGATTTTGAAAAGGGTATGCCAAACGCCTTTTACAAGGACGAAAATGGAAATGCCGTATGGGACCCCATTGAAGACGACACGGCCCTGGTGATGAATCTTGCGGGCAAGGGCCTTGTCATCCTTTCAGGCTGCGCCCATTCGGGCATTGTAAACACCCTGGCCTACGCAAGGCAGGTAACGGGCATAGAAAAAATCCACGCAGTAATGGGCGGCTTTCACCTTTCCGGGCCTGTGATGGCTCCTGTAATCAAGCCCACCATAAATGCTATAAAGGATGCTGACCCGGATTATATAATCCCCACCCACTGCACGGGACGGAATGCTGTGGCAGCCTTTGAAAAGGCCTTTGGCGAAAAATTCCTCTTGAATATGTCGGGAACGACACTAGTGTTTGTGTAAGCCAAAATTGCAAGGGCTGTGAGCGGTTAAGAGGCCGGTTCGGGCAAACGCGCTCTCCGGCCTGCAAAAAATTGAGCCGGGAAATAAAAACAAGGTGCAATATGTCCAGTCTTCAGCAAATGAATGTGAGCTTTGACCCAACCGAAGACCGCCTTTTGTGGCGGCTCACCAGCCAGACAGAGCAGGGGCTTTGCGAATTCCGCCTTTGGATGACAAGGCGTATGGTGCGCCTGCTTTGGGGTGGCCTGGACCAGCTCTTGAGCCAGGACCCGGAAAAAATCCTCCGGGTGGAGCCTGCCGCCCGCCAGGCTGTCCGCCAGTTTGAAGAGCAGGCAGCCCTGGAGCAGGCTGATTTTAAAACCCCTTTCAGGGCACAAGATGCAGCCCTGCCCCTTGGGGAAACACCGCTTCTTGTCTCCCAGATAAAGCTCAACCATGCTGCTGACGGCAACAAGATAATGGCCCTGCACGACAAAAACAACCAGGGAATCACCCTTACCCTTTCTCCCACAATGGTTCACTCCCTGCGCAAGCTTTTGGTTGAAAGCGCCCAAAAAGCCCAGTGGGACTTGCATTTGCAAGTTGCAGACCTCAAAAGCGCATTCATCCCTGCGGATCTGCCTATGCAATGAAAAGGCCGGAATGTAATGCCTGACCAGCGGCTGCGGCAAAATAAATTTCCGGAAACAAGGAGGCTTTTTTGTTCCTGCGCACCATCAAGCCCGGCCCCAAGCCCGGATGCCGACAAGGCTCCTGATGCCCATCCGGCCTGCCGGATAGCCAAGCCCAAGCAAGGCGCCCTTTTCCATTGTTTGAAAACACCCCAAGCGAGGAAGCCATGAGCAACATTTCAAGACGCAACTTTCTCAAAAAAGCAGCTGCAAGCGCCGGGGGAATTGCCCTGGCCGCCTCCGCACCGCGGGCCGTTGCCGCCTCCCCAAAGGGGGCCGAGCTTGCCACCGTGCTGGACATAGGCCGCTGCATCGGCTGCGGAGCCTGTGTGGAGGCCTGCCGCACCATCAACAACTTCAAGTTTCCAAAGCCCAAAAAGCCCTTCCCTGTAATGAGTCCTCAAGACAGGGTGAAGGTGGAGGACTGGTCGGAAAAACAAAATGTTGACAGCCGCCTGACCCCCTACAACTGGCTCTTTCTCCAGACTGTGGATGTCAGCTACAAGGGAAAGGATTATCTTATCCATATACCCAGGCGCTGCATGCACTGCCAGAATCCGCCCTGCGCCAACCTATGCCCCTTCGGGGCTGCCCGCAAACTGGAAAACGGCATCACTGTCATACACCCGGATATCTGCTTTGGCGGAGCCAAGTGCAAGGCCGTATGCCCTTGGAAGATTCCCCAGCGCCAGACAGGAGTAGGGCTTTATTTAAAGGTGATGCCGCGCTTTGCTGGCAACGGCGTGCTCTTTAAGTGCGACCGCTGCTTTGACCGCATTGAAAAGGGAAAGCTGCCTGCCTGCATTGAAATATGCCCGGAACAGATTCAGGACATAGGGCCTCGCGATGCCATGTTTGAAAAGGCAAAGGCCATTGCAAAGGAATATGACGGCTTCATTTACGGAGACACCGAAAACGGCGGCACCAACACCTTTTATGTCTCCCCTGTACCCTTTGAGATTCTGGACAGGGCTTTAAAGGAGCAGGCCCAGCCCGGCCCTCACCTTGCCCCTGTTGAAAACTCCATGGCCCTTTCCGAAAACCTGGGCAAGGCTCTGCTGCTTGCCCCGCTGGCCGGGGCGCTTGCAGCCGGAGCGTCAATAGCCGGAAAGCTCAAAAATTCACAGGAATAGTCACCAGGAACTCCACCAATTTTAGGCAAGGGGGCAAAATATGCGTTTTCAAAATCAACTGTCATTAGGCCGCGTCTACAAATGGCTCTGGGGCCTTTGCATACTTGGGCTTGTCTTCACGGGGTTCGGGCAATTGCCCATCTACGCCCGCTACAAGCTCTCCACCTTGCCGGGCCTTAAATGGAGCGCAGACTTCTACTTCACCCACGCCCTGCACGAGGTATTTGCCTTTCTGTTCATAGCCCTTGCGGTGTACGCCATCATCCTCTGGCTTTTTGGCGGCCGTCCTGCCCTTTCCAAGGCCGGAATCCTTAAGCTGATAATACTGGTAGGCATTTTTGCCACGGGCATTGTGCGGGTGCTCAAAAATTTCCATGATTTTTACTTTTCGCCGGACACTCTGCTTGTGGCGGATCTGGGCCACCTTGCCCTTGCTGTTGTATTTCTTGTGGCCATTGCAATAACAGCAGCCCTTTCCAGTCCCTGGTTCAAAAAGGAATATCGCGAACAGTAAAAAAGACGGCCTTGCCTGTTAACAAGGCCCGTAACCATTCCAGGGGTTGAAATCCAAGCGGTTTTGGTACACAATTCAAGCTGGCTTTGCACTTTTAAATTCCTCTGCCCGACTTGTTGACCCGGCAGGGCTTGCAGGATAATATTCAATATCGCTTCCAAAGTTAATTTCAAAAAAACTGCCTTGTTTTAAGATAAATTTCACCGAAAGGATTTAAGGAGATGCAAATTTTTTTTGCAGGAAGAAAAACGGGAATTGTCGTGGCAGCTCTTTTTATGGCGCTTTTGCTGGTCGGCGGTCCGGCAGGCTGCGCCTCCAAACTGGATGCAAAAGCCCCTGTTGAGGAGCCAGGCCCTGTTTATTTTGATTTTGGAGATGTCTCCATTCCGCCGGAGCTTTCCCTTTCCCGCAAGGACAGCTTTGTTTATCAGGCCCAGGGATTTTCATCAGGGGTTCTTGTGCTTTCCGGCAAGGTTGAGCTTGGCAAGCTTTTAGGTTTCTTTGAAAAAAACATGATAAAGGACAACTGGGTGCTCATCAGCACATTCAAGTCGCCCCGCTCCATCATGCTCTTTTCAAAGCCCGGCCGCATGTGCGTAATCAATGTGACCGAAGGCCCCTTTTCCACAAGCGTGGAAATATGGGTCGCGCCGACAGAAATGAGCTCCTCCCAGGCTTCTTCAGATGCGTTGGGCCTTTTCAAATAGGAGCCTGCAACATGATCTTTCCCTCATCGTTAAAAAACAAGCGGGTTGTTTTGGGGGTAACAGGCGGAATCGCCGCCTACAAGGCCGCATACCTTGTGCGTCTTTTCAAGCAGGCCGGGGCTGATGTAAGCGTTGTAATGACCCGTGCCGCAGAGCGCTTTGTCTGCCCGCTGACATTTGAGGCATTGTCCGAAAACCCGGTTTACAACGATATGTGGACAGACAATTCCCAGGGGAAAATAACCCACATCGCCCTTGCCAAAGAGGCTGCCGTTGTGGTGGTCGCACCCGCAACAGCCAACAGCATAGCCAGATTTGCAAACGGCGTGGCAGACGACCCGCTTTCCACCCTCATGCTTGCTGTTACTGCGCCAAAGCTTGTAGCACCCTCCATGAATATAAACATGTACGAGAACCCGGCCACCCAGACCAATCTCCAGATTCTTGCCAAGCGCGGCTTCTGCGTGCTTGCCCCTGGTATTGGTTTTCTGGCCTGCGGCGATGAAGGCAAGGGAAGAATGCCCGACCCGGAAATAATTCTGGATCGCACGGCAGCCCTGATTACGGAAAACGACCTTGCCGGAAAGCGCGTGCTTGTGACAGCAGGCCCCACCCGCGAATACATGGACCCGGTTCGCTTTATCAGCAATCCAAGCTCCGGCAAAATGGGCTTTGCCCTGGCCAGAGCCTGCGAGCACCGGGGGGCCTCTGTCACCCTTGTAACCGGCCCTGTGGAGATGGATGACCCCATCAACATGCGTGTAATCCGTGTGACAACCGCCCTTGAAATGGCCGCAGCCGTCAATGAATGCGCTGCTGATCAGGACATGGTCTTCAAGGCTGCTGCTGTTTCCGACTACAGGCCGGCTTCGACGGATGATCAGAAAATAAAGGATTCCCGCCAGATTCAAACCCTGGAGCTTGCAGCCAACCCGGATATACTTTTTGGGCTTGGACGCAAAAAGGGCAGAACCGTGCTGGTGGGCTTTGCGGCTGAAACCCAGAAACTTGAAGAGCATTCAGCCCAGAAAATGCAAAAGAAAAACCTGGACATGATTGTTGGCAACATTGTGGGAGTTAGCGATTCGGGATTTGGGGCGGATTGTAACACAGTCACCTGCTTTTATCCGGATGCCCCGCCCGACCGGCTTGAACCCCAGTCCAAGGACGCTGTCGCCCATGCAGTCATTGACCGGGCGCTGGCCATATATCGAAAAAAAGGCTTTGAATAAGGATGGCCGAACCAGGCTCAAAAAGCCCGGAGACAAACCCTGTTGCCCAGGCTGTTGAGGCTGTGAAGGCGCTTCGCGCCCATCTGCTTCTGGCGGCCCGGCAGGAGGGCCTTTCGGGTCTGGAGCTTGACAGCGCTTCCCAGCAGGCCCTGGCCCGCTGGAAAGGCGTTTCGGCCCCCGGCAACCGGCCTCCCGGCCCCCGCGCCTTGCCAAAAGCCTTGCCCCAGGCGCCCCCTGCACCCGTGGCCGCCTCAAACCCCATTGAAACCCTGGAACAGATCCGGGCGGACCTTGGAGATTGCAGGCGCTGCCCCCTGTGCAATGGCAGGGCGAACCTTGTGTTTGGCGAGGGCAATCCAAAGGCGCAGATTCTGTTCGCGGGAGAAGGACCAGGCAGAGAAGAGGACGAGCAGGGCCGCCCCTTTGTGGGCGAGGCCGGGAGGCTCCTCACAAAAATCATCGCTGCAATGGGCCGCAGTCGGGAAGAAGTTTACATAGCCAATGTGGTGAAGTGCCGCCCGCCCGGCAACCGTGACCCCAAGCCCGATGAAATTTCAGCCTGCATTCCATTTTTAAAGCGCCAGATTCAGAGCATCCGGCCAATTGTCATAGTGGCCCTGGGCCGAGTGAGCGCCCACACGCTTTTAGGGGTTTCCACCCCCATAACAAAGCTGCGCGGGGAGCTGGGCTTTTTCGGGGAATTTCCGGTCATGCCAACCTTCCATCCCTCCTACCTCCTGCGCCAGGGTGGAGAAGCGCAAAAAGAGGCCAAACGGGCCGTTTGGAACGATATGCAGGAAGTAATGAGGATGTTGCGCTGATTAAGCTGTGTAATGAATCCGGTCCAAAAAAAATCAAGGCCGCTTGCAGGCTTATCCGCACGCGCTAAAGCGCGTGCGGACGGCAGCTTAAGCTGCCGTCCGCGGGCTTTTTTAAAAGCCCGCATAAGCCCCCCAAACATACCCCAACAGAACGGCACCAACTCTTTCGCCTTTTGAATTTGCCGGAGCAGGCATCAAGGCCCCTGGCGGGTTCCAGGCTGCCGGTCCATCTTGCCGTAGAGGATTTCGCATGCCTCGTCCGAGTAGCAGCCCGGCTTCTGATAAAGCACAAGGGGCGGCTCCACAAGGCAATCCTCCTTTGAATTTTTCACAGCCTCCACAAGGACCATTGATGCCGGTGCGTCAACCCTGGAATGCACAAGGCGCAGGCGTTTTGGCTCCAGGCCCTTTTCCCTTGCACTGGCAAGCAGGCCCACAATGCGGCTTGCAGGGTAAACCGCAAAAAATCGGCCTCCAGCAGGCAGCAGCCGGGCCGCTGTTTCCAAAACCTGGCCAAGCTTGGCAAAAAACTCGTGACGAGCAAGGGCCTTCTGGGTAGATGGGTTGCTGCGGCCGGAACCTATCTTGTAAAAGGGCGGGTTTGCAACAACTGCATCAACCTCATCGGGCACAGGGCCAAAGGGCAGATCTCTGAAATCACCGCAGGCTAAAACAATGCGCTTTTCAAAACTGTTTTGGGCGGCATTTTGCAGGGCAAGCTCAAACAGGGGCCGCTGAATCTCCACCCCGTAGAGCTTAACCCCTGGGTGAAGGTGGGCAAGGACTACAAGCACCACTCCGCAGCCTGCTCCAAGCTCGCAGACTGCATCATTTGCGCCAAGACGCACAAAGTTTGCCAGTAGCAGGCTGTCCACGGAAAAACGGTAACCGTGCTTTTCCTGGCAGATGCAAAGTGCTCCGCCCAGAACAGCATCTCTGGTGATTTCCGCACTGGTCGGCACGATTTAGTAGGACCCTGTCTTGAAGCGCATTTCCGTGACCAGGTTGCGGCCAAGAGCCTCGTTGAGCCTGCGGCACAGATCCACCTTCACAAACTCCAGCTCCTGGGCCCAGGGCGAGCTTTTCACCCCCACAATCAAAAGCCCGTTGCGAAAGACGCTTGGCCTGGCGTTTTTACGGATGCGCTCGTCAACCGCGCTTTCCCAGGCTGAAAAAACACGGCTTGCGTCTGAAACGGCGACCTGACCCTTCTGCAGGCGGGCAAGGATGTCGCCCAGGGCTTCGGGCGCATTGAAAGCGGATTTTTTT
>JASEHB010000091.1 GCA_030018745.1 Desulfatibacillaceae bacterium
GGAATGGGGGTGGGGTGAGGGGTTGCGGGAGGCATGGGATCAAAACCGAGTTTGGTGGCCAAGCGCATCCCGTTTAACAATTGGTCCGCTTGGCGTGATCCCTTTCGGCAATATGTATATGCACAGATGGTGCCATATATGTAACAGTTTGATATTTATATAATATTATTGCCTGCCGCGCAGCACGAACGGAAATCAGAATTCCGATATCCGCCCAGGCCCGTGCGCCCCTGCTAAAAAAGGGGCTGAAAAAGGCTGGCCAAAAAGCTCATTTTAATAAGGCAACAGCTTGAAACTATGAATATTATCAGAGTCTGGCAGCATCAGCAGGGGGATGAAACCGGTACTGCAAAGGCGGATAGGGCGGTTTTTGACTTTAGAGTTCCGATTTGTTCTTGCCGGTCTTTGGGACGGAGCTTTTGTATTCGCTTTTGTCTATTTTATATTTGCCCAACAGCTTGTGCATCTGCCGCACGCCAATTCCCGCGGCCAGCGATGAAACATCTATTTTACCCCTGTGCTCGGACAGCAACTGCTTGAGATATTGGCGCTCGATGCTTTCAATGGCCGCTTGCCGCACTTCGGCCAGGGGCAGGGTTGTATTCAGATGGAGATGGGCAGTGCTGCCCCCGGAAAATATCTCGGCAGGAAAGCTCTCCGGGGTCAGCTCCCTGGATTGCTCGATGATGTGCGCCCGCTCGATAAGGTTTTCCAGCTCGCGGATGTTCCCCGGCCAGGGGTATCTCCTAAAGGCCTGCATGACAACCGGGTGGACCGAAACAATTTTCTTGTTATTGATCCGGTTGCACTTTTCCAAAAACTCATGCACCAGCGGAGACAGATCCTCAATCCTTTCCCTTAACGGCGGCACCTCAATGGGAAAAACATTCAGCCGGTAATAGAGGTCCTCCCTGAAACGCCCCTCCTTGATGGCAGCGTTCAAGTCTGAATTGGATGCCGCGATTATCCGCACATCCGCTTTTACTGTTGCGGTTCCGCCGACCCGTGAAAAAACTTTTTCCTGCAATACCTGCAAGAGCTTGATCTGAACTGATTGGGTGATGGTCCCGATCTCATCGAGAAAAAGGGTTCCGCCCTGGGCGATTTCGAACTTGCCCGGTTTTTTGGTGATGGCGCCGGTGAAGGCGCCTTTCTCGTGGCCGAACAGTTCGCTCTCAATAAGGGTGTCTGGTATGGCGCCGCAATGGACGCTGATGAACTGGTTGCTGCTCCGGCTGCTGTGGCGGTGGATGAGCCTGGCCATCACCCCCTTGCCTGTCCCTGTCTCCCCGGTAAGGAGAATGGAAGTAAGGGTGGGGGCCACCATCCTAATTTGATCAAAAACCTTTTGCATTGCCGTGCTTTGGGTGCGAACGAGAACGCTGGACTCTTTTTCCCAGAACTGGTTGCGGAGGTATTCCAGCTCGGACCGCATTCTGGCGGCCTTGGAGGCATGCTCCTTTACCAGGTTGGCCCCGGCCATTGATTTTTTGAGCAGTTGGGTATTTTCCTGCAACTCATTTTCAGCTTCGTTCAGGCGCAGCAGAATTGCTTCCCGTTCTTCTATGACCGCGTCTGCCTGACCCCGCCGGAGATGGTCAAGCTTCTCCAGCGATTGCCTGAACGCCTCGGTGTTGAGCTGCAATTCATTTTCAACTTCATTTATGCGCAGCAGTATGACATCGTGCTCGCCGATAACCGCGTCTGCCTGGCCCATCCTCAACGCATCGAGAATCTCCGTGGCCTGTTTAAGCTGGCCCTCTATTTCCAAGTAACTTAAGGGGGGAGGCTTTTTCATGGCGCACTCTTCCTATATCCGCAGCGAAGCCATCACTGTCTGGACACTGCTCAGATTTCCAAAAACCGTGGCGGGCGGGTCTGGGGCAACCTTTATGAGCGTGGGGGTGATGAGGATATTGTGCTTGAAAGCAGCATCCAGGTTCAGGAACACATCTATTATCTCGATGGTGTGCCGGCCAGGAAGGTGGTCCTGGCACAAACACTGGAGGTTTTGCCGGGCAAGGGCGGAGTTGGATTCCTGGCCGGCCACAAACAGGATGAATTTGTAATGCGTGCAGTCGGCCTCCTTTGCCGATGCTTTTTTCCCTAGAGTCATGGCTTTGTCCCTCCTTTGGCGGGGGGAGATTCGCGCCGCCCTTTGGCCGATTTGCTGCCTCGAATCTTGGACCGGGCTTCGCGGCCGCACTGGTGCATGGCATCGTCTGCCCTCAAAGCTTCCAGATCGAGTTCGCTCCTCAATATCTCGGCCTCCAGCGCCAACACGCTCGATTCCCGATGGGCCTTCTTCACAGCAAGCTCGGCTTCCTTTTCCTTTATGGTCCGCCTGCGCTTGGAGATGGTGATCCGCTCCTTCATCTCCTGCTCCTGGCGGGCCGAGCCTGTGAGTACCCCGCCTTCGCCCACATAAATATCGGCAATGCAAAAACCCTTGCTGCTTATGATGAATTCGCGGTACTGGTTGGAATGCTGGCGGCCTCTAGCCTTGACCACCAGCATCATCCGGTTCATCTCGCCTCCCACATCTATGTAGCGCAGCGCCACAACCGTATCGGCAAAGGAGGAAATGTTGATTCCGCTGATATCCGACATGCTGCCAAGGCCTTCCAACTGGGCGGTGAGCAGGGTGGTGATGCCCATTGCCTTTAAAATGGTGACCAGGCGGATGGCGAAGTCGAAGGCGGTTTGCCTGGAACCCATGCGCTGGGACGAGCTGATGGCGTCAATGACCACATGGTCCGGCTTCAGCTTGTAAACAGCCTCAAGAATGCGGTAGAGGTGAACATTGGCCTCGGCGGCTTCGGGCATGAAGGACAGTATGTTAAGCCGACCCGACTTTATTGCCGGCCGCAGGTCTATGCCTGGGCTTAACATGCAGTCAACAAGCGTATCCACAGATTCCTCGAAAGAAATATAGACCACCCGCTCCTTGCGGTCGCTGGCGGCCTTGGCAAAGGAGCAGGCTATGGTGGTCTTGCCCGTGCCGGTGGAGCCGGAAATAAGAACGCATGTCCCGCGGCGGAGCGGGCCTCCCAGAATCTCGTCCATCCCGGCGTGGCCTATGGAGGCGACTCCCGGTTGGGCATGGCAATCAAGGGAGGTGGAGGAAAGGGGGGTGAATTTCACGCCGTCATCAATGATGATGAAGGGGTTTTCGTTGCGCCCAAAGCCGGAGCCGCGGTATTTGACGACAAGAAGCAGCCGGGTGGCGATTCTTTCCTCAACCCTTTGCTCCAGGTTTATAACGCAATCGGCCATGTAATGGAGAAATTCGTAGTGGCCGCTTGAGTGCCTGCCCTCATTTATTTTGGCGGTGATGATGGATGTTGTTCCAAGGCCGCCAAGCCATTCGTTGATGGCATAAAGCTCGTCCTGCTCGCGATGGGGGTCGTGGTAGATGCGCATGAGCACATCAATGGCATCTATAACCAGCCTTTTGGCTTTCATGAGCCGGGTCTTGCCCTCTATCATGGCAAGAAGCCCGGAGATGTTGAAGTCTCCGGCATTCGCGGCCCTCTGGGGCAGGCGGGCCTCCAGAATGAACAGCTTGCCGGCGCTCTCAAGCGCGGCCAGGTCCCAGCCCAGGGTGGCGGCGTTCTCCCGCAGGGTACTCGCACGCTCCTCAAAAGTTACCATAATGCCCGGCTCGCCCATAAGCGCGCCGCGGTAAAGAAACTCCAGCGCCAGAACGCTCTTGCCTGTTCCTGGGCCGCCGCAAAGGAGCGTGGCCTTGCCCGCAGGCAGCCCGCCCTTCAACACCGCGTCCAGGCCGTGCACTCCGGTGGCGACCTTTTTTAATGGGGTGGAAGCGATGTCGCTTTCCTCTTTCAATTCCATTTTCCGTTTTTTGGGCATTGCAAAACTCCTGTTGCCCCGTTTTTAAGGCCCTCTGGCAGGAACTTTAATGGGCGGGAAATACGCGGCTTGACTCATTCGAGAAAGTGGGGCCTGCAGTTATCGGTGACATCATACTCTTTATACCCCAATCACGGGCAAATTAACAAGACTTATTTTGCCTTGCATTTTGGGCTGTTATATTTGCCATGAGTAAAAGTTTTGTAATAGCTGGACATAAATTGGGAAAATGCTGTGCGCATACAAAATATGCACGGTGACAGTATTAACCTGGCACATCCGCCCCTGGAGGGCTATGAATTGACTTTCTCCCCCTCAACCACCTGACGGCTTTTTAGACGGCTTTTTGTTCCGCACAACGGCTTTTTTGGTGGTGAATATTTCCAATAAAATCAGGCCAAATACGCTTAAAGCAGCCCTTCACGCCGGAGGTCGCTAGTTCAGGTCTGGTCGTCCCGCCGGTTAAATAAAGTGGCTAGCTCATTAGGGCTAACCCTTTTTTTTTATTGGCATGGCGAATGTGTGACCATCTGGTTTTTCCACCCTTTTTCAAGGGCTGTGGCTGGCAGCCCCTTTTCTTTTTTGGAAAAGGCCGCCAACAGCCTTCTTCTTGCGAGCCTGGCTTCAAATGCAAGCGCCGTAAAGGTCGTCTTGTCGTTCCGATGCCCCGGAAGCGCAGGCCATAGCAGGTTATATGCCCTTTGGGGATGCGTGCCTTGACGGTGCATCCGCATCTGCGGCAAGAGGCTTTGAAAAGCCGGAAAAGGCCTGCTGTCAAGCGCTTGTTTTTTATTGTCCCCAAGTCAAATATCAGATAATGTCGGCCCATAAATCAACCCCGCTCTCCAACCGTCGAGCAAACCATCTGGAGGCTATTGAATGGAACCCCCTGAAAACAAGAAACAGCGCCCGGAATTGGCGGAACTGATTCAACGGCTCTCACATGGCCTGGATGAAAACCGCCCTGAAGCGGTGGAGCGGCGCCGGAAGAAAAATCAGCGTACAGCCCGTGCGAATCTTGACGACCTTCTCGACAAAGACAGTTTCATTGAATACGGCGCCCTGAATCTGGCGGCTCAGCGGAGCCGCAGATCAATCGAGGATCTTATCGCCAAAACGCCTGCGGACGGCCTCATCACCGGCGTTGGAACCGTGAATGCCTCCCGGTTTGGAGAGGAAGCCGCCCGCTGCATGATTCTTGCCTACGATTATACGGTGCTTGCAGGCACCCAGGGATTTTTCAACCACAAGAAAATGGACCGGATGCTGAAGCTGGCGCACCAACAGCATCTTCCCGTGATTCTGTTCGCCGAGGGCGGCGGCGGCAGGCCTGGGGATACGGACGCCATGAGCGTCATGGTCACCGGGCTTGACCTGTCCACCTTCGGCCTGTTCGGCGGACTCAGCGGCAAGGTTCCCCTCATCGGCATTGTTTCGGGCTACTGCTTTGCGGGAAATGCGGCCCTGGTGGGCTGCTGCGATGTTATCATAGCCACCGGAAACGCCAATATAGGCATGGGTGGCCCAGTGATGATCGAGGGCGGCGGACTGGGCACATTCGAGCCGGGAGAAATCGGCCCCGTAAAGGTTCAGTCGCAAAACGGCGTGGTGGATATTGTGGTGGAAGACGAAGCCGAGGCGGTGGCTGTCGCCAAACAATATCTTTCATATTTCCAGGGTGCGGCATCTTCCTGGGAGGAAGAAGATCAGTCCCTCCTGCGCGATATGCTCCCGAAAAAACAAAGGCAGACCTATGATGTGCGGCGGATCATCAAAACCCTTACCGACAGGGACTCTTTTCTGGAGCTGCGCCCCTTCTTCGGGCCGGGAATGGTTACAGGGCTGGCGCGCATCAACGGCCGGGCCTTTGGGGTGATGGCCAATAACTGTATGCACATGGGGGGCACCATCGAGGCGGAGGATGCAGACAAGGCCGCCCGCCTGATGCAGCTCTGCAATGCTCACGGCCTGCCCATCCTTTCGCTCATTGATACCCCCGGATTCATGGTTGGGCCGAAAATTGAGGAGCGCGCCCAGGTCCGCCATGTCTGCCGCATGTTCATCATCGGCTCCCACTTGAGCGTCCCCTATTTCAGCGTGGTGCTGCGAAGAGGATATGGCCTGGGCGCCATGGCAATGGCCCAGGGCGGTTTTCACGACTCCTTCTTCACAGTGTCCTGGCCCACCGGAGAATTCGGGGGCATGGGGCTTGAGGGCGCAGTCAAGGCCGGATTCAAGAAAGAGCTGGCCGCCATTGCAGATGAAGGGCAGAGGACTGCCTTTTTCAATGAGCTTGTCGCCAAGCTCTACGAAATGGGCAAGGCCATCAACATTGCTTCCTACATGGAAATTGATTCGGTGATTGATCCGGCAGATACCCGGAAATGGATAATGCGGGGTCTGAAATCCGCAAAGCCAGTTGCCGGTGACAGGAAATATAAGCCG
The DNA here is from genome assembly GCA_030018745.1 of Desulfatibacillaceae bacterium. Lineage (GTDB taxonomy): Bacteria > Desulfobacterota > Desulfobacteria > Desulfobacterales > Desulfatibacillaceae > JAGVAW01. The sequence continues at coordinate 6,319 of JASEHB010000091.1, forward strand.
TATATTGACAGTTGGTAGGGCTGGAAAAGGCCAAGCCGCGCCATCATAATCTGTTGCTGCGGGCAGCGAAAAGCAGCGCAATTTCAAGCCGAGCATCGGGCCGGGCAACCGCCTCCTGGCAGCGCGTATGCAAAACAGGGCCAGCGTGCAGGGGCAGGTGGACAATTAAGGGTTTATATGGGATGTTTTTTCCGAAGCTTTAACCTATCGGGCGTCACTCGCTTTGTTCTGCTTTGTCTTGTCTTCCTGTCTCTATTTGCGGGCATCCTTTACAGCGCCAGATTTGCATCCGACCTCTGGAATTTTTCCCTTACCCCGCTCCTGTTTCGGGCAGGCATAGTAGTCATGGCCTTGGTCGCTTTGGCGCTGGGATGTTGGCTTCTGATCCGAAGCCGAATCCCGGAATACATGAAAAATTTGGTCCTGGTTCTATCCTCAATTCTATGCCTTGTACTCATCCTGGAAGGGATTTTCACCTTTCTGCCCCGGAGTTTTGGCACGGGCATCCCCCTGGCCGAGCGCAACTGGTTTGCCTATTACTGGAGGCCCGCAAACCACCTTGGCTACCGGGATTTGGAAGTGGAAAGGCCTTGTCCGGAGGGAATTGTCAAAATTGCGGTTCTGGGCGACTCAATCGTGGCCGGACATGGGATCAAGGATTTTCGCCTGCGCTTTTCTGACCTTCTGGCCGAACGCTTGGGTCCGGGTTACCGGGTTTACAATTTAGGAGTCTGCGGGTCCGACACCCGGGACCAGTTGAAAAGTCTGATGAATTTCCCTGTAACCCCGGACATGGTGATCCTGGCCCATTACGACAATGACATCCCTATGCCCAAAATGGCTCCGTACGAAATCATCCTATCCGTGCTTGATGAGCTGAACACGGGGGTCAGGTTCGTTGTGGATCGCTCATTTTTAGCCAATTACCTGTACTGGAGATTTGCCGCCCCTGGAAGGATTTTTGAAAAATATGTGGAGAGCGCCGAAACCAACTCCTTTTTTTACTACCTGGACAAGGAAATTTTTGGACTGCACAAGAAAGATTTGGAGGCCATTCAGGACTACTGCGAAAGGAACAGAATCGGCTTTTTGCCTGTACTTTTTCCCGAAATGGGCATTTATATTGAGTTTAGCAGGGTCATAGTAACCCAGCCCTTGACCAACTTTTTTTTGGACCGGGACACGCCTGTCCTGGATGTCTATCCTTTGGTAAAAAGCCTTCCGAGAAACCTGCGCACAGTGAACCAGAATGACCAGCACCCAAGCCCCTTGGTGCACGCCATAGTGGCCAAAGCATTGTATAGTATTCTGGACGAAAACGGCCTGCTTATTAAGCATGGAGCATCTCCAAAATATGACAAATAGTGGAGCATCAATCTTGCGAACCATTATTAAAGCCATAGGCCACTGTCAGAATTGGCTGATGGCTACCCCAAAATTGCCAGAAGCCTAAAATCATCTGCATTTTCATGCTGTTTTTTTAGATTTCAACTGGTTTTTATTTCACCCCTTATGACGGTTTTTAACGGCTTTCTGTTTCCGCA
>JASEHB010000092.1:0-1579 GCA_030018745.1 Desulfatibacillaceae bacterium
GTTCCCTTAAGCTCCTCAATGCTCATGCCATCGGCCTGGGGCAGCCGCACGCGGATTGTGTCCACAGGTATGCTGGAGTAAACCGCCAGGGTGTAAAGTATTTCCTGGCCCACAAAACCCCTTTGGTGACTCACCTTTGTTGTTGCATAAAGAGGCCCCATGTCCCGACCCGAAATATCCGGGTCTTTTTCCACCGTAATTGTAAGGGTGTTGCTGCTAAAGGTTGTACCCCGCGCTTGAAGGGTGGCAGGACCTATTGTGAAAGTCCCGGCCCCCTTTGGTGCAAGCAAGTAAACAAAGGTTCTGGAAAACTGGCTGGTCGTGCCGATTATGTTGAACTGGGTGGATGAGCGGGTGCTTACCAGCCGGAAGTTCTCCATGCCGAAAAGGGAGGGCTGCCCGGAAAGGGTTAAGCCCGTTGTGGACATCTCAAGCACAAGCTCGATTATGTCGCTCTCAAAGGCCTGGCTGCGATCCGCCCTTAACACAAGCTCCACGCTGGCCGCAGCCGGGGCCGCAAAACCCGTAAGGGCAAAGAGGACGGTCAGATAAATTATAGCCCTTGAAGTCATTTTTCACCACCAGCCGGGGCTGTCATGCCTTGTCGGCAACTACCAGGTTCTGCCCGAAGGCGCTGCATGGGGCGAGACCTGGCGCATTCTCCAGAACATGAGACCAGGCTCCTCGGCCACATTGTCCAGAAGCGCATTTGCCATGTTCTGCTCCATCTGCTCGCCGGATCTTTCATCAGGAGGTCTTGCAGGGGCCTGGGCGCTGTCTTGGGGCTGCTCCATTGCGGCAAGACTTCCGTCAGAATCCGCCTCCTGCTGCCTGTCGCCCTCATCAGCCGTGTCTTCAAGGCTCTGGCCATCTTCCTGGGATGAATCCTGCGCCTGCTGTCTGTCCTGCTGTCTGTCCTGCTGTCTGTCCTGCTGGCTGCCATCCGCCTGCTCTCCATCCTTATCCTGCTGCCCCTCCCCCTGCTCATCCGCACAGGCCTGCTGCTCTTTTTGGGCGTCCTCTTTTTGGCTTTGCTCCTGCTGTTTCTGGCGCCACAGGGCCAGGGCCAGGTTGGCCTTTGCATCTTCGTCATCGGGCCTTGCAGCAAGGGCCTTGCCAAAATAGTCGGCTGCAAGGGAATACTGCTGCCCGTCAAATGCCGCATTGCCTGCATTAAAGGCGCTGGCGTAGAGCAGGTTTTTATCCTTTGCCCTGGCAAACACGCTTGAAAATGCTGCAAGAGCCTCTTCCGTATGGCCTGCGCGAATCTGGGCAACCCCACGGTTGTAGCGCCAGCGCGGCTCTTTGGGGTTTTCCATGTCCTTTTGGGCAAAGGCCTCTGCTGCTGCCTCGTATTCCCCTGCCCGGTAAAGGGCAAAGGCATCCTCTTTGGCAAAGGAGGCTCCGGCAAACAGCACAACACTACAAAATACGATGAGGAGTTTTTTCACGCAACACCCCTTCCAAAAAAAACAGGGCAAAGGCAAAAAGCACAAAGAGATAGAACCTCTGCTCCAGCAGCACGGTTTTTTCCGTGAGCACGGTCTGGTCTTGAGTCTTTTTCTTTATGCCTTCAAAA
>JASEHB010000092.1:1589-7857 GCA_030018745.1 Desulfatibacillaceae bacterium
AAAATAGAGCCTCTCCAGATTGAAACCCCCGCCCTGAATACGGAGATAATCACCCCCGCCTTCATTTGCTATGCGGATGAGATCCCTTTCATTGAGCCGGGACAGGATGTTGTTGCCAGCCTCGTCCTTTTCAAAGCCAGCGCCCCGTGCTGCGGGAATGGGGCCTCCGGCAGGGTCGCCCACGCCAAGAACAAAAATGCGAACCCCTTTTTTGGCTGCCCGCCTTGCTGCTTCAAGCCCTCTTCCTTCATTGTCCTCGCCGTCTGTGAGAAGCACAATAACCCTCTCGGCAGGGCTTGTGGCGTCAAAGGCTTCAACCGCCCTGTCAATGGCATCTCCAAGGTCTGTTCCCATAACCGGAACAAGGCCCGGCTCAAGGTGTTTCAGATACATTGCTATGGCCTGGTAATCCAGGGTGAGGGGGCTTTGGACAAAGGCCCTGCCAGCAAAAAGCACAAGCCCGATTCTGTCGCCCTGTGCCGCGGAAAGCAGATCCGCTATTTCCCGCTTTGCCCTCTCCATGCGGCTTGGACGGATATCCGCCACCAGCATCGAGCGGGAAAGATCCACACAAACCATTATGTCAACACCCCTTGATGAAATCTCCTCGATGCGCTCTCCCCAGCGGGGGCCGGCCAGGGCCGTGATGAGCATGGCAAGGCCTGCCAGGACCAGGGCGTTTCTCAACCAGGCCCTTGCGGTGCTTTCCAAAGGGCCAAGGCGGACAAGAAGCTCATGAGCCGCAAAGGCTTCCAGGGTTTGCCTGCGGCTGCGCCAGGCAAGGGCCTGAAGCAGGGCTGCCAGGGGCAGGGCAAAGAGAAAGTTAAGTATCCAGGCTCGTTCAAAACTCATGGAAGGGGCCGCCATCTCCAGGCAAACATCTCAACAGCCACAAGCAAAAGGGCTGCTGCCAGAAACCAGGGAAAAAGCTCTTGAAAATGGAAGAATTTCTTAACCTTCACCTCGGTCTTTTCCAGTTGGTCAAGTTCATCGTAAATTGCTTCAAGCTCGGCTGTTTCTGTTGCAACAAAGTAGCGCCCGCCCCCGATTTGAGCAATTCTTTTGAGAGCATCTTCATCCATCACAACCTGGCGATAAACAAACTGATCTCCAAAGAGGGTGCGCTGCAGAAAAGGCGCGCTGCCTGTTGTGCCTACACCCACAGCATGAATTCTTATGCCCAGGGCCGCAAGCGCACGGGCCGCGGTGGGCGCGTCAATCTCCCCCGCGTTTTCCTCGCCGTCCGTGAGAAGTATCACAACCTTGCTGGCCCCTGGCAAATCCTTGAGGCGTTTGCCTGCAATTGCCAGGGCGTCCCCAATGGCCGTTGCCTGCCCGGCCATGTTCACAGCCATGTCATCAGTCAGGGACAAAAGCAGGCCCTGATCGCTTGTGGGCGGAACCTGGGTAAAGGCATAAGAGCCGAAAACCACAATCCCTATGCGGTCGTGGGGGCGTTTTCTTATAAAATCCTTTGCAACCTTTTTAACTGCGGCAAGGCGGGTCACGGGCTTGTTGTCCAGGGTGAAATCCATTGCCAGCATGGAGCCGGAGGTGTCCATGCACAGAATAATATCCACGCCCGGCGAAAGAATTTCCTGGCTTGCCGTATAGGCCTGGGGCCTGGCCGCAGCAAGCACCAGCAGCAAAAGCACAAGCGCCCGAAGCACCGGGAAGATTACGGCCTTTGCCCTGTGCCCGGCAGGCACAAGCTGGGCCAAAAACCCTGTTGCAGAATAAGAAAGGGCATTGGGTCGGCTTTTTAAAACCCAAAAAAGCCAGGCCGCCACAGGCAGGATAAGAAACAAGAGCTGCGGATAGGCAAAACGGAGGCCTTCGCTATCCATGAGACGCCTCCACAACTGGTTTTTCCTGTTTGTTCCCGTCCTTTGCTTCCTGCTCTTTTGGCATTGTGCTTTTCACAAACTCTCCGACCATATCCAGGTGATCCCTCATGGCCAGGGCAGAGGCAGCACCTTTTGCAAACTTCACTGCATCTGCTGCAAAAAGCAGCTCAACAACCCGCCTGTCCGTTGAATCGGAGAAAAAGGCGGCAATCTCCTGGCTGGTCATACGCACGGCCGGAAATCCCCGCAGTCCTTCCAGATAGGCCCTCAAAACAAGGGACAGCTCAAAATAAAATGCCTTTGGCTCAATGTTGCCCTGCGCCAGTTTTAACGAAAGGCGGTTAAGCCCCTTCAAGGCTGTCTCGTGGGGTTTTTCCCCTCCCAGGGCCATTGGATTTTTTCCTGCGCCAAACAAGCGTTTAATCAAAAACAATGCGACACCTGCAACAACAAGGGCCACAAACAAGGGGGCAAGGCGCTTGTGCCAGGGGCGTATCTGCTCTATTCCCCTTATGGGCCGGGGGGGCACAGCCGCAGGGTCGTCCGGCAGGCCGGAGGCGACCTTTAACGCAAGTGGCTGGCTTTTGAGGATTCCCGGCTGCCCTTGCGGGTCTATAAAGGCAATGGTCAAATAATCCGTTGACCAGTCTTCCAGCGAGTTGACAAGAACCTTTGCCGTTAGGCCTCTGCGCGTGAGTTTTATCTGCCCGGCAGTAAGGGGAGAAAGGCCCTGGATGATGACGGGTTCTTCAAGCCTTGCCGCCTTTGGCAGGGAAAAGCCTATTTCCAAATCAACCCAGTCTCCGGTATTGGCCCCTTCTGCCTTGAATGCCGCCTCAAAGGGCAAAACAAGCTCCTGTTCGAGGGATTGTTCATCAGCCTTTTGATTGGCCTGGCAAAATCCGCAAAAAAAGAGGCCCAATGTAAGAATGCTGCATAGGGCAAGGGAGGAAAAACAGGTAAAAGGCCTGCCAAAGCTTTTCATCGCCGCCCCTCACGGCCCCGGAAATATGCGGCCAGAGGCTCCACGGTAGGGCCGTCCGTGCTTATGCTCACAAGCCCGGCCCGGTTTGCGGCCAAAAGCCGTGCAAGGGCTTCATCCTGGACGCCCATCAGATTCCGCCACCTGGCTTTCAAGCCCCGGTCAGAAAAATCTGCTGCGATGTGCCGACCTGTCTCCGGGTCAACCAGCCGGAAAAAGCCTGAATCTGGAAGCTCCCGCTCGCGTGGGTCATAAACTTTTATAATTGTGACATCGTGCTTTTTGGCGCACAGGGAGAGGGCCACCTCCAGTCGCTTGTCGGGAAGGGGTACAAGAAAGTCCGAAATCATAAAAACTATGCAATGGCGGCGGACAACGCGGTTGATGTATTCCAGGGCCTTTGCAATATTTGTCCCCCTGTCTGCTGCCTGATGGGTGAATATCTCCTTTATGAGCCGCCACACATGGCCCGCGCCCTTTCTTGGCGGGATGAAGCGGTCAACCCCCTTTGAGAAAAAAAGCGCCCCCACCTTGTCGTTTGTGCGTATGGCCACAAAGGACAAAAGCCCCGCCACCTGGGCTGCGGCCTCCATCTTGAAGCGGTTTTTCGACCCAAAAAGGTTGGAGGCGGAGCAGTCCACAGCCAGAAGGACTGTAAGCTCCCGCTCCTGGCAGTACATTTTAACAAAGGGGCTGCCAAAGCGCGCCGTCACATTCCAGTCAATATCGCGCACATCATCGCCGGGCGCATACTCGCGTACCTCGGCAAACTCCATACCCTTGCCCTTGAATGCGCTCACATACTGGCCCGCAAAAATATCATTTGCAAGATAACGGGTTTTGAAGTGAAGCCTGCGGACCTTGGAGTAAAGCTCTGGAGAGAGCGTTGTCTCGGCAATGGCAGGGCCTGGGGCGTTTTTGAGCAACATCATGGCACCACAATCCGCTCCAGCAGGCGGGTGATGATGTCATCGGAGCTCACCCCCTGGGCCTCGGCCTCGTAGCTGACTATTATGCGGTGGCGCAAAACATCCGGGGCAAGCGTTTTGACATCCTGGGGGGTTACGAAGGCCCTGCCCGACAAAAAGGCCTGGGCGCGGGCCGCCATGGCCAGATAAATTGAGGCCCGCGGCGAGGCGCCATAGCGAATCATGTTGGCCAGATCCCGTCCCAACTCCTTTGGCGAGCGCGTGGCCCGCACAAGGTTGACAATGTAGTCGAAAATCTTTTCCTCCATGTGAATTGCAGACGCGGCCCGGCAGGCCTCAAGCACGGCCTGCCGGGAAATCGCGGGCCGCACCTTCTGCTCCGTAATGCCAGCATGAACCCGGCGGATGATTTCCTTTTCATGCTCAACACCCGGATAGTCCACCTTTATTTTGAGCATGAAGCGGTCCACCTGGGCTTCGGGCAGGGGATAAGTGCCTTCCTGCTCTATGGGGTTCTGGGTGGCAAGAACCATGAAGGGGCTGTCAAGGGCAAAGGTGGTCTGGCCTATGGTTATCTGGCGCTCGGCCATTGCCTCAAGCAGAGCGCTCTGAACCTTGGCTGGCGCCCGGTTTATTTCGTCCGCCAATATTATATTGTGGAAAATCGGCCCCTTGCGTATTTCAAAACTGCCTGTGTCGGGCCGAAAAATCTGTGTCCCAAGAATGTCGGCGGGCAGAAGATCCGGCGTGAACTGGATTCTCATGAAATCCACATCAATGGCGCTGGCAAGGGTTTTCACCGCTGTTGTCTTGGCCAGGCCCGGAAGCCCTTCCACCAAAAGGTGGGCGTTGCACAAAAGGCCTGTCAAAAGACGGTCAATGAAGGCCTTCTGGCCCACAATCACCTTTTCCACCTCAACAGCCACCTGACGGAGCACAAGGCTTTGCTTTTCAACCTGTTCTGAAATACCGGCAATGTCCATTGAAATAAAAGACCTCTTTAAAATTAATTGTTTTGCCGCATCAAGGGGTCATTCCCTGCAGGCAGGAGGCGCCAGCCGCAATTCGTAAGAGCAGCCACCGGGCCATTCTCGGATTAAAGGCCCCGGTCTAAACGCCGGAGCCGTTGGGGCGGCCACTGGCATTTACTGCCTTTAAGGGCCGTTTGGGGAATAATACCACAGCAGCAGCGTTTATCTCAAGGACTGCAAGGCATTTTGTGAAAGCCGGTTTTAATTGCAAGGCTCTTATAAAACATCAACTTTCTGTTTTTATGCTTAAAATGCCATCATATTCTCGACTCTTAATCCATCAAGGGGTCAATATCAGCGGATGCGCACAATCCGAAACCCGTTATTGTAGCGCTTGAAATTGGGGGTTGCATAACTGCGGTTGCCGCAGCGCACGCCATTGGGGTTGTTGTCCCAGCTTCCGCCCCTTACAATGCGTCCCTGTTTGGAAGAAGAAGGCCCGGTGGGGCCGTAGTAAGGCCCCGGCTCTTTGGGATAAGGGCCTCTCCAGTCCTGGCACATCTCCCATACATTGCCTAAAATGTCGTAAATGCCCCAGGCGTTGGGATTGTACGAGCCTACCAGAGAGGTGACCGCATAACCGTCATCGCAATCGTGAATGGGCCATGTGGGCCAGATCTCCTGGGCTGAAACATCCGCCACATTGGCATATTGACAAGCCATCTCCGGCTCGTCCCCCCAGTACCGGCTGGTGCTTGTGCCTGCCCGGCAGGCATACTCCCACTCGGATTCCGTGGGCAACCAGAATGTGTAGCGGCCCTGGGATTTTTCGCTTAACCACCTGCAAAAATCCATTGCCTCGTACCAGCTAACATTTACAACGGGCTGGGTGTCGCCATTAAGATTAAGCCCGTTGTATTCCTTGGAGTCATGGGTTGGTGCAAACTTTCTGAACTGGGCGTTTGTAACAGGGAACCTGCCTATCCAGAAGCCATTGAGGCAGACCTCGTGAACCGGCCCCTCATCCTCATAGCGGCCAGCCTCGCTTGGCGGCGTGCCCTGCAGAAAACAGCCTCCAGGCACCCATACCATCTCCATGCCTGTCACAGGCTCCACCCAGGGGGTTCCGGCAGGGATATCCGGCTCCGGGACCCCGTGCTCGTGGAGGTTTTCCACCCGCAGCCAGTCCAGATCCATGCCGATGCGCTCGCCAGGTGACCAGCAAAAGGCCGGGCCTGCAACAAAAAGGGCCGCGCACACAGCCAGGGCGAACAATCCGGAAAAACCGTTCAATCTTTTTTTGTCAATTTTCATAAGCATTCACCCTGGAAAGCCTCAAGGGGCGGCTTTGGCTCCATTTAAGGTCCATGATTAGGCCAAGGCTGCTGATGCGGGATGAAGCCCAGGCAAAGGCCTCTGCCGTGTCCACCCATCCGTCATGGTCCCGGTCGGCGCGGCCCATCATGGCGTGCATTAAAAAAAATGAAAATGCGCTTGATTGCGCATGGTCAATGTTGTTGATCGCCCTGTCGCCATTTA
>JASEHB010000093.1 GCA_030018745.1 Desulfatibacillaceae bacterium
CATGGGTGCAATGTTCACCCTTGGGGTTTATGTGGGAAGGGGAAATCCACCCTACCGTTTTGACATTCAAAACATAGAGCTGGAGCTTGCAAGGCTCAAGGCAAGCGTGCTGGAAACCGAAAAAAAGGCTCTTGAGCAAAGAATGCGCTCCGGGGAAGTGGATTTTCAGCAGCATTTGAAGGCCCCGGATGACGACCTGCTTTATAATCCGACAGCCCGGCCCCTGACATTGCCCGAAGATGTTTTGGCAGCCCGGCCCCAGGCCCAGCCTGATCCGGCCCAAAAGCCTGCGCCCAGCGCTGCCCCCCAGGCGGCCCGTGCACCGGAGCCGACCGCCCCTGCCCCTGAAGGTGGGCAATTTGGAGGGCAGACCCTTGAAGCTGCTGCACAGCAGGCCGATCAGGAGCCGCCCGGCAGAATTCTGGCTGTTCCCGGCGGGACATGGGCTGTTCAGGTGGCTGCTTCAAGGGATGAGGCTGATGCCCGGCGCATCCGCAGCCGCTACGAGAGATGGGGCTTTCCGGCCTTTATTTCAAGCGGGCAGACTCAGGACGGCGCACAATGGCACAGGGTGCGGCTTGGGCCTGTGGTCAGCCAGGAAGATGCCCAGAATCTGCGCACCAGGGTTATGGACAGGCAGCCGGAGGCTTTTCTGGTGCGCCTCACAGAGACTTTCGGGCAATAGCCTTTTGGGTGTTTAAGATAAGGCCAAAAATTAAGGTGAAAACATGAAGATAAGCAAGCAGGAAATTGAGAATGTGGCAAGGCTTGCCCGTCTTAATCTGGCGGAGCAGGATGGAGAGAAGTTTGCCAGGCAGCTTTCGGAAGTTCTTGATTATGTGGATATTTTAAGCAGCGTTGACACTAAAGGGGTGGAACCCACCTCCCATGCCATACCTGTTTGCAATGTTTTTCGTGAAGATATGGTGCAGCCCTCTCTTTTGCCCGAAGAGGCGGTGAAGGCCGCACCCGAAAAGGAGGATAACCAGTTTATTGTGCCCAAGGTAATTTAAGTTAAAGGGCTGCAAAGCTTTTTTCTGACAAAGTTATGACCTACTCGTAGAGCACGGCCAGGATTGTGGCCTTGCCGCCCTTGCCCGTGATGCTGTGGGGCGTGCTTGAAAGGTAATAAACCGAATCGCCAGGGCCTAAATCAAAGCTGTCCTCTCCAACGGTAACAAGCGCGGTGCCTGCCAGCACGAAGATGAACTCCTCTCCGTCATGGCTGCTTTTTTCCGCGTCCAGAACCTCTTCCAGCTCAACCACCAAAGGCTCCATGTGGCGGCCATTCACCTCGTGGGCCAGGCTCAAATACTGGTAAACCTTGCGGCTGCCCTTGGATGAAGTGGAGCGGGCGACTGGCTTGCGGTCTCCCCGGCGGGTTACCTCGTAGGGCTTGTCCCCCTGGCCGGAAATCATGCGGGAAAGGGCCTGATCCAGAGCGCGGGAAAGGCGCATTATGGTGCCAAGCTGGGGGTGGATGGCGTTTTTTTCGATCTGATCGAGAAAGTCCACCTCAAAGCCGGTCAGGGCGGCAAGCTGCTCCAATGACAGACCCTTTTCCTGGCGCAACTGGGCCACGCGCAGCCCCACATTCTCACTGGTGCTTTCAGGTGTCTGGCCCACATTTTCACTTGTCAGGTCTTCAAAATAATCCACATTGATGGCAGGAATTGCGTCTTTTTTGTTCATGGGTTTTATTCCCCTGAAAAAAAGCTTAAAAGTTTGAAGGGCCTTTGCCGACTATCTGCACCATAATTTTTATTTCTTAACACAGGAGCAACCAAGCCTCAAGCCCGAAAGGGGCGCATGGCAAATCTTTAAAGTTGACAATGGAGCTTCGGGCCGTATCTTCAAAAAATAAGCTGCCTCGATCTGGCTGAAAAAGCAGTCATTTTTGGAGTTGAGCATTGAAAGTTCTTGCCGTCTATGTGGTCACGGAAAATATCAACATGCCTGTGCTGCCTGTGGGGCTGGCGTCTGTGGCTGCTGCTGCCCGCACAGAGGGGCACAGGGTTGAGGTTTTGCATCTGGATTCGCAAAAATCCCACAAAGAGGCTCTTAAGGATGCGATAACACGCCTTCAGCCTGATCTTATAGCCTTTTCCGTCCGCAACATTGACGACCAGAACGCAACAAATCCGTCCTTTTTGCTGAAACCTGTACAGGATGCCATAGGCTTTTGCCGTGAATATACCGATGCGCCAATTGTTCTTGGCGGCGCAGGCTACACCATGTATCCGCGCCCGGCCCTTTTATGGCTGGGAGCAGATTTTGGCATTGCCGGTGACGGGGAGGCCCCCTTTGTGGAAATGCTTGCAAGGCTTGAGCGCAGGCAGGCGCTTGACGGCATTCCCGGCCTGCATCAGCCTCAAGACAAGCAGCAGGTCAGGCCCTTCCGCGAAAGAAAGCCTGATTGCTGGCCCCTGCCGCTGCCTGGATCAGACCTTGTTGCCAGTCCTCCTGCAGAAGATGCGCCCCTCTGGGTGCCAGTTCAAACGCGGCGGGGCTGTCCTCTTAAATGCTCCTACTGCTCCACACCCGTTATTGAGGGAACCTTAATCCGCAAACGGGATTCATCCAAAGTGGTCAAGGCAATAGCCCAGTGGAGCAAGGCCGGGTTTAAAAACTTCTTTTTTGTGGACAACACCTTTAACCTGCCGGAATCATACGCCATGAAGCTGTGCAGGGAGATGGCCAAAGCCAGACTGGGCATTTCCTGGATGGCAATTGTTTATCCTGCACGAATCAGCGAGGAGCTTGTTGGTGCAATGGCAGCCGCAGGATGCACCGGAGTGAGCCTTGGCTTTGAAAGCGGCAGCCCTCTTATGCTAAAAGTCTTTAATAAGCGATTTGGCACGGAGGATATCCGGCAGGCTTGCAACCTTTTTAAAAAACACGGCATTCGGTGCCAGGGCTTTCTTCTTCTGGGCGGGCCGGGTGAAACCCGGCAGACTGTGCTCCAAAGCTTTGAATTTGTAGATTCTCTGGAATTGGATCAATGCAAGATAACCTGCGGCATCCGGATATATCCGGGAACATGGATTGAGAAAGTCGCCAGAAATTCGGGAGTTGTGCTGCCCGATGACGATCTCTTGCAGCCCAGGTTCTATCTTGAGCCGGGCCTTTCGGGCTGGCTGGAGCAGGAAGCGCAAACCTGGATGGAAACCCGCCCCCATTGGGGCGGTTAACTATCCTTTATCAAAGGGGAATGCCTTGCCATGATGAGCCAACAGGAAAAAATTCAGGCGCTTGGACGCCTGGGGGTGGACTTGAACCAGGTTGGGGATCTGGATGTGCTCATGGAGGCCATTCTTACCCAGGCCCGCCGTTTTGTGAATGCGGATGCAGGGTCCATTTACATCCGCCAGGACAATATGCTCCGCTTCACCTACACACAGAACGACACCCTGCAAAAACGCCTGGGGCCGGGCGAAAAGCTCATTTACGGAACATTTAGCCTTCCTGTTGACACAAAGAGCATTGCCGGCTTTGTGGCTGTCACCGGCAAGCCCCTGGCCATTGGTGATGCCCACGCCATACCCCCGGAAGCGCCTTACGGCTTTGACAAGTCCTTTGATTCAAAAGCCGGATACCGCACAGGCTCCATGCTCACCCTGCCCCTTAAAAACAGCAGAGGCAACCTTCTTGGCGTTCTCCAGATAATCAATGGCCAGGACGGGCAAGGAAATGTCTGTCCTTTTGGCGGGGAGGATCAGCAGGTGATGAGCCATTTCGGGGGCATTGCCGCCGTAGCGCTGGAGCGCGCACAGATGACCCGTGCGCTGTTGCTGCGCATGATAAGCATGGCAGAAATGCGCGACCCCAAGGAAACGGGCGCCCATGTAAACCGGGTGGGGGCATACAGCCTGGAGCTTTACGAGCGCTGGGCAGCCAAGCGCGGCGAAAGCCCGGATGTGTTTGCCAGGGCCAGGGACAGCATACGCATGGCCGCCATGCTCCACGATGTGGGCAAGGTGGCCATAAGCGACCTTATACTTAAAAAGCCGGGCCGCTTTGAAAAGGACGAGTTTGAAATAATGAAGCAGCACACGGTGTTAGGCGCGCGGCTTTTTCTTGACCCCCAGTCGGACTTTGACGAGGCCGCCCGCCTTGTGGCCTTGAACCACCACGAGCGCTGGGATGGCAAGGGCTATCCGGGCCATGTGGCCGTGGACACGGGCCTGCCCCTTGCCGGGCATATCCTGCCCGATGGCAGTGCCGCCGGTAAAAAGGGCGAGGAAATTCCGCTTCTTGGAAGAATTGTCAGCCTCTGCGATGTTTATGATGCCCTTTCATCCAAGCGGGTTTACAAGGAGGCCTGGACAGAAAAGCAGACGCTTGATGCCATAGAGCAAGGCTCCGGCTCGCAGTTTGACCCGGAGCTTGTGGAGCTTTTTTTCGGGTCTCTGGATGTGTTGCGCTCCATACAGGGGCGCTACAAGGACAAGGAAGAAGATCAATAGCTTATGTTTTTAAGGGAAAAGAGCGCCCATACCGGAAAATGATCTGAAGGAAAGAAGTTGGCAAACTTCTTTTCAATGATGAGGGTTTTTTCAGCCGCAAGCCCGCCTCTGTGCAAAATCCAGTCAATGCGGCCCTTTTCCCTGTCTGCCCGGCCTGTGAAGCTGTGATGGGTTCCCTGCATATCATTTTCTTCAAAAACATCTGTAAATGGCACAAAAGCAGCGGGGCTTTTTGCGTTTTTGCCCAAAAGCAGGCTGTGGACAGGGCTGCCTGGCTTGGCGTTGAAGTCGCCGGTGAGCAGCACAGGGGCATCGGGTAAGGCAAGTTTTTTAAGGGCCTCCAGAATAATTTCTGCGCTTCGGGTTTGGATTGTGCTGTCAAAATCCAGGTGGGTGACAGCCACAACCAGGGTTTTTCCTTTGTTTTCAAAAAGCCCCAGGGAGCATTGGCGGGGCCAGCGGCTCCCTTTAAAACGGCTGGGTATGTCCGGCGTGGGGCTTAAATAGAAGCGCCTTTGGGCTATGGTCTTCCAGGGCTTTTTTGCAAAAATGAGGTTGTTCTGCCAAAATTGCGGGGCAGGCCTTCGCAGGCCCAGCATTTCATAATCCGGCAGCAGTTCGTGCAGATGCCTGGCCTGGAAGTCATTGGTCTCCTGGGTGCAGATAAAATCCGCCCCGTATTCCGCAAAAAGGCCCGGCAGGCTTGCCTTGCGGCAGTCCCAGCAGTTGGGGCCGTCATCTGCCAGGCCAAAGCGCAGGTTTAGAGTCAGAACACTAAAAAAATCGCCGGAATGCTGCCCCATGAATCCAGATTATCTCCCCAGAAAAATTTGGACAGAATTTGGTCAGAGTTTGCTCATGGCCCTTTCCGCCATTGCAGTTATGGTGAGGCTTGGGTTGACCCCCACATTGGCGGAAACAGCCGCGCCATCCACCACAAACAGGCCCGGATACCCGAAAACCTGATGATTTGAATCAATGACGCCATCTGCCGGAGAGCGGCCCATGTGGCAGCCGCCCAAAATATGGGCTGTGGTGGAAAGGTTGCCCACAGATTCGGAAAGAACATTCATGGGAACGCCTTCGGCCACCCTTGCATAAACCCTTGCCGCTTCATTTGCCACAGGCAGGTAGGTGGGGGCGCAGGCATCTTTTTCCCGCCTTGTCTGAAGGGCCATTCCAAAAGGCCGCCACCTGCTGCGCTCCCAGACAAAGGAAATGCGGTTGTCCATGCTCTGCATGACCGTCAGCACGCTAATGCGCTGACGCCAGTTTTTGGCCCTCCAGCTTGCGGTTGCCGCAAAGGGGCTTTTGACAAAGGACAAAAGGGTCTGGCGGGTGCGGCGGGCCGGATCCGGGTTGTCTGCAAGAGGCCCCAGATACCATTTCATGAAGCCAAAGCCTAAAGGAAAACGGTTCTGGGTGATGTGGGTGTGCTCATCCGGGTAAAAGTCCGATGAAATGGCTGTTCCACGGGTGAGGTCAATTTTGGATGCCCTGGACAAAATTGCCACTATGGCTTCGGAATTGGTTCTGACCACCTTGCCAAGTTGCTGGCTTATGTCCGGAAGGGTGCCAAGGGTATCCCGGCAGGCAAAAAGAAGCTCAAGGGTTCCCAAAACCCCGGCAGCCAGAAAAACCTTTTTGGCTGCAAAGGAAGGGCACTTTTGCAAAGGACGAACAGGATGGGCCGTGTGAACGATGTAGCCGCCCGAAGGGGAAGGCTCGATTTTTACGGCCTTTCTTTCGGGAAAAATTTTTGCGCCCTTGCGCATGGCAAGGTGCAGGTAGTTTTTGTCCAGGGTGTTTTTTGCGCCTTTGCCGCAGCCCGAAAGGCAGTCCCCGCAAAGCCCGCAGCCTGTGCGGGGCGGACCCTGGCCCCCGAAAAAGGGGTCTTCAACGGTTTGAAGCGGGTTGCCGAAATAAATGCCGTTCCTCACAGGGCCAAAGGTGTGGCCCGCCCCCATTAGCTGGGCTGTTTCCTCAAGGTAGGCATCCATCACATCCAGGCTGGGGTTTGTGGTCACGCCAAGCATTGTTTCAGCGGTTTTGTAGTGGGGGGCAAGCTCCTGCTCCCAGTCCACGCCAAGCTTGCTCCAGGCAACATCCTTGTAAAAGCCGCTTTTGGGCCGAAGCAGCACGGCTGCATAAACCGTGCTTCCGCCGCCCACCCCAACGCCGCCCACAATCACAACATGCTTGAAAAAGGTCTGGGAAAAAAAGCCGGTGCAGCCAAGCCTGGGCGCCCACAAAAGATGGCGCAGGCTTTTGTCGGCCCTTTCTACGGATTGGGGAGTCACCCAGCGGCCCTGCTCAAGCACGGCCACACTCAAGCCTTTTTCCGCCAGGCGCAAGGCCGCCACAGAGCCGCCAAAGCCGCTGCCCACAACAACGCAATCAAAAGATTCCATGAATTTCCCCCAAAAGCCATTTTTGCCCTTTGCTTACACCCTGATACCAAAAATGCCATGTTAACAGGGCTTGCCGCAAAAAAACAACCTGGATGCAGTAAGATTTTACCAGAAATATTGCCGGGCCAACAGGGCTTGCAGACTTGTTTTAAGGGCTTTTGCGTTATATATTTCCAAAATAGGGGTTTTTTCCTCATATTATTGTACTCTTCCAATGAAAGGGGGCTTGTTGATGGAAAAGGTTACGGTAACGGTGCTTGCCGGGATGAAGGCAGCAGGCCAAAAGATAACGGCCCTGACAGCCTACGATTTCCCATTTGCCCGCATGGTGGATGAATCCGGGGTGGACATAATACTGGTGGGCGATTCCGTGGGCATGGTGGTCCAGGGCGAGACCAGCACCCTGCCCGTGACCATGGATCAGATGATTTATCACACCCGCATTGTGGCCCGCGGTGTAAAGCGGGCAATGGTTGTGGGCGATATGCCGTTCATGAGCTACCAGGCATCAATTTCCCTGGCTGTTGAAAATGCTGGCCGCTTTTTAAAGGAAGCGGGGGCTGCGGCAGTCAAGCTGGAGGGCGGCGCGTCCGTGGCCCGAACCATTGAGGCCATAGCTGCTGCGGGTATTCCTGTCCAGGCCCACATTGGGCTTACTCCCCAGTCGGTTCACCAGATGGGGGGCTTCAAGGTTCAACGCCAGGAGGACAAGCTGCTGGATGATGCAAAAAAAGTGCAGGATGCAGGGGCATTTTCCGTGGTTCTGGAGGGAATACCCTTTGCCATTTCCCAAAAGATAACCGCCTCTCTTGCCATACCCACCATAGGCATTGGCGCAGGGGCGGATTGTGACGGGCAGATTCTGGTGCTGCACGATCTTTTGGGATTAAATGAGGGCCATGTGCCCAAGTTTGCCAAGCAATATGCCCAACTGGCCCAGGCTGCCAGGGCTGCGCTTGGAGAATATGTGGG
>JASEHB010000094.1 GCA_030018745.1 Desulfatibacillaceae bacterium
TCCATAAGCGAGCCGCCCATTGAGGGCATTGTGGGCGACAGCATAAAGACCTGCCAGGCCCTTCAGGATAATCGTTTCGAGG
This sequence comes from Desulfatibacillaceae bacterium, assembly GCA_030018745.1. GTDB lineage: Bacteria > Desulfobacterota > Desulfobacteria > Desulfobacterales > Desulfatibacillaceae > JAGVAW01. The sequence goes on from JASEHB010000094.1 coordinate 83, forward strand.
CCATCTACCAGACCACCACCCGCAACAAGAATCGCATTGAGCTGCAAAAGGATCTTGTTGCAGCCCATTCTGCGGGCGTGGAGAATCTTCTCGTTTTCACCGAGGATTACCGCATCACCGGCGACAGCCTTCAGGAGATGATGTTCTTTCATGTGGACAGCGGCAAGCTGTTGAGTGTGCTGGAGCATATCCGCAAGGGCTACGGGGTGGACGGCCAGGCATTGGCCAAGTCTGCAGACTTTGTTGTGGGCAGCGGAGTTGAATCCAAATGGGGAAAAGATGTTCCCGACCTGGAGCTAAAGGAGATGGAGCAGATGACCGGGGTTGGCACGGGCTATTTTCTCACCACCCCTGTTTTTGACCTGGAAGTGTTTGAAAGATTTGTCCGCCGGGTGGACACATTTGGGGTGCCAATTATTGCTGAAGTCATGATTCTGCGCACCGCAGGCATGGGCCGGTTTTTGAACCGGCACTTGAAAAGCGGCCTTGTGCCCGAATGGATAATTAAAAAGCTTGCCGCAGCACCAGACAAGGAAAAGGCCAGCATCGAGCTTTTTGCAGACACGGTAAAGGGCCTCAAAGACCTGTGCCAGGGGGTTCATGTCATCAGCATAGGCGGAGAGGATAAGTTGGGGCGGTATCTGGACGCCGCCAAATTGAAGTAGAAGGGCGGCCCCAGGAAAACGATAGCTGCGTTGCGCTTCGCCTGTCGCTCCCAGGCGGACGGCTGCTGTGTTGCACTTCGTTTTGAAGCTTGGTCATGTACCAACTGTACACTCCCGCGCTTCAAAACTCGTGCGCCTTGCATCCGCCTCGCCTGGAAACGCCAGGGCATATAGAGAATTGTAGGGGTTGGAAGAACTGTTGCAATGGGCACTCCCTTCCCTGGGTCAGTCGGTACGCCGGTTGGGCTGGAAAAGTAGGTTGGGCTAGCGCAGCTTACGCTGCGCGTAGCCCAACAAAACCAGCGACGCAGCATCAAAGACGAGGCGGGTTGGGATAGAGCTTATGTTGCGCGTAGCCCAACAATAAGCCAAAGCCTTTCATGGGCTATGCGCAGCACCCCGTTTCATCAAAACCCCGCATTGGGCGGCAAGATTCTCCGGCCCTCTGCAGGTGGGCTATGGCAGCCCGGCTTTTTGCAGCGCGCCACCGCAAAAATTCCTGGCCTGGCGGTGGTTTCCTGAAGCTCCTTTTTTCATTGCGCGTATCCGGCCTGTTCAACAGGCCGTGACCAAAATAAATCAACCTTTTCCTTAACAGGCGCAATTTTTACGGAATCTGCCATTTGGCAGGGCCGGATGTGCCGGGCGGTTTTGATGAGCCGCCGAAGATTTTTCGCTCCTGCTTTTGCTGATAAAAGGGCGGGGCTGGCAACCCTTCACGCGCACAAAAAAAGGTGAGAGGCATGGCCAACAAAAATGTCGGGGCAGTAATGGTGGTAGGAGGCGGCATTGCAGGCATTGGTGCTGCTTTGGATCTGGCGGACAGCGGCTACTTTGTCTATCTGGTGGAAAAAAGTCCGGGCATTGGCGGCACAATGGCCCAGTTGGACAAAACCTTTCCCACCAACGATTGTGCCATGTGCATTCTCTCCCCCAAGCTGGTGGAATGCGGACGGCACCTCAATATCGAGCTTCTTACCCTTTCCGAGGTGACTTCAGTTACCGGCAGCGCGGGCGACTTCACAGTCGAGGTGCTCAAAAGGGCACGCTACATAGATCCGGATAAATGCATCGCCTGCGGCTCCTGCACGGAAAAATGCCCAAGAAAGGCGGACAGCGAGTTTGATGCAGGCATGGGCAAGCGCAAGGCCGCCTACATAAAATACGCCCAGACTGTTCCTTTGAAATATGTCATTGACGGCAGCCAGTGCATCTATATTCAGAAGGGAAGATGCAAGGCCTGCGAAAAGTTCTGCCCAACAGGTGCAATCAATTTTGAGGACAAGGACGAGACGCTCACCTTCCATGTGGGCAGCGTCATACTTGCGCCGGGCTTTTCGACTTTTGATCCCAAGCCCTTCGACTTTTTTGGCTATGGCCGGATTCCCGATCTTGTCACAAGCCTGGAATACGAGCGGCTTCTTTCTGCAAACGGCCCCTGCATGGGGCATCTGGTAAGGCCCTCGGATCATCGCGAGCCTAAAAAAATAGCCTGGATTCAGTGCGTTGGCTCCCGCTCCACCAACCGCTGCAACAACACATACTGCTCCAGCGTATGCTGCATGTATGCCCTAAAGCAGGCGCTTGTAACCTCCGAGCACCTTACCGGCGGAAATGCGGAGCTTTCCATTTTTTACATGGATATGCGCAGCCACGGAAAGGAGTTCGAGCGGGTTTACGAAACCGCCAAGCAAAAGGGCGTAAGATTTGTGCGTGCGCGGCCCCACACCATTTTGCCCGGCAGAAGTGATCTGGGCCTTTCAATGGTCTATGCAACAGAGCAAGGGGAGCAGATAAACGAATCCTTTGACATGGCAATTCTTTCCGTTGGCCTGGAAGCCCCGCCGGATGCCCAGAATATCTGCAAGATGCTTGGCATTGAGCAGAACAAGTTCCGCTTTGTCAAAACATCCTGCCTTGACCCGGTTAAAACAAGCCGTGAGGGCATTTATGCGACCGGTGTAATCACCGGACCAAAGGACATTCCCCAGGCTGTGGTGGAGTCATCGGCTGCTGCGGCCCAGTCGGCCAGAAGCCTTGCAGATGTGCGCGGCACCCTGGCAAAGAAAAAACAGTATCCTCCGGAGCTGGATGTTCTTGGTCAGGACCCGCGAATTGGCGTGTTTGTGTGCTCGTGCGGCATAAACATTGCCGGAACCGTGGATGTGAAAGCCGTTACAGAATACGCCAAGACCCTGCCTGGGGTTGTTTTTGCAGAAAACAACCTTTTCACCTGCTCAACGGACACGCAAAAGCTCATCAGCCAGATAATAAGGGAAAACAACCTGAACCGGGTTGTCATTGCCGCCTGCACCCCAAGGACCCACGAGCCAATGTTTCAGGACACTTTAAAGGAATCGGGCCTCAACGGCTACCTGGTGGAAATGGCAAACATCCGCAACCAGAACTCCTGGGTGCATCAAAGCGAGCCGCAAAAAGCCACGGCCAAGGCCAAAAAGCAGGTGGCAATGGCTGTTGCCCAGGTTGCAGGCTCAAGGCCCCTTGCAAACATAACAGTGGAGGTTGTTCCACGCGCCCTGGTGGTGGGCGGAGGGCTTGCAGGCCTTGTAACATCGTTGACCCTGGCTGACCAGGGCTTTGAAACCGTGCTTGTGGAAAAAGAACAAAAGCTTGGTGGAAACGCCCTTCACATAAACACCACCTGGCAGGGCGAGCCTGTTGGCGGGTTTTTGGCAGACCTTATAAAAAAGGTTGAAAATCATCCCAAAATTTCAGTCAGCAAACAAACTTCCATCCTTTCGGCCACAGGCTCTGTGGGGCATTTTTCCACAAGCATTTCCGTAAATGGCCAAAGCAGCTCCGTTGACCACGGCATTGCTGTTTTTGCAACAGGGGGCCAGGAATCGCGCCCGGAAGAATACCTTTACGGCCAGGACAGCCGGGTGCACACCCACCTGGAGTTTGATGCCCTGCTAGCAGGCGGGGATGCGGTTGACAAGGCCCAGTCCTTTGCATTCATTCAATGTGTAGGCTCCCGCGAGCCTCAAAGGCCCTATTGCAGCCGGGTGTGCTGCACCCACACCGTAAAGGGCGCAATTGCCGTAAGGAAAAAGAACCCGGATTCTTCCGTGTTTGTCTTTTACCGGGACATACGCACTTACGGCGAGCGCGAGGATCTCTACACAGAGGCGCGCAACCTTGGGGTCATCTTTGTGCGCTATTCATTGGACAGCAAGCCCCAGGTTTTTGTGGAGGATGGCGCCCTTTACATAAAGGCAATGGATCATGTTTTGCAGATGCCCATACAACTTGAGGTGGACCACCTTGTGCTGGCTGCTGCCATTGTTCCCAGGCAGGAGAACCAGGGGCTTGTTGACCTTTACAAGTGCGGCCTCAATGCAGACGGCTTTTTAAACGAGGCCCACCCCAAGCTGCGGCCTGTGGACATGAGCGTGGAGGGCCTTTTCATTGCGGGCCTGTGCCATTATCCCAAGCCGGTGGAGGAATCCATTGCCCAGGCCCAGGCTGCCGCAAGCAGGGCTGCTGTTGTACTCTCCAAAAAAACATTAATGCTTTCAGGCAAAATCTCAAAGCACAACCGCGATATCTGCATGTCGTGCCTGGCCTGTTTTCGGGCCTGCCCCTACGGTTCTCCCTTCATCGACAAGGACGGCAGGGTGAGCCACAACGAAGTGAAATGCACGGGCTGCGGCATCTGCGCTGGTGTGTGCCCGGCCAAGGCCTTTCAGGTGGAAAACTACCGGGACGACCAGATACTGGCAATGGTTGATTCATACACAAAGGATCTCTGGGAAAATGCGCCTGCCCGTTAAGGAACGGCCTTTTTTCTGCCAAAAAAATATTGCCGGAAACCCCTTTTTTAGAAAGGACGGCCCATGAGCCAAGCAGTTCAGGAGGCCAATGCAATGGAGGCCCATACGGTTGAGGCGCCCAGGCCATCCCCGGAAAATTGGGAGCCGCTGATTCTGGCCTTTGCCTGCCATTACTGCGCTTTCGGAGCAGCGGATCTGGCAGGGGTCATGCGCCTTTCCTACTCTCCCAATGTTTCTGTCATCAGGTTGCCATGCACGGGAAAACTGGACCACTCCTATATTCTACGGGCCTTTGAGCGGGGAGTGGACGGCGTTTTTGTGGCCGGCTGACTGGAAGGCGAATGCCATTTCCTGGACGGAAATACACAGGCCAAACACCGCGTTAATCGTCTTGCCAAACTTCTTGAAAGCATCCGCATTGATTCCGCCAGGGTGGAGATGTTCAACCTTTCTGCGGCCATGGGGCCGCGATGGGCTGAAATCTGCACTCAATTCACCGAAAAAATTAAAGGGCTTGGACCTTCCCCCATTGCCGCAGCTTTGCGCGGGGCAAACCGGAAAGGAGCGGTTAATCCATGATTGTGGGCAAACAAAAACCCATTGATGACATTTGGGAAATGATTTCCGGCTATCAAAAAGTCCTGGTCTTTGGCTGCAACACCTGCGTGGCCGTGTGTCACCAGGGGGGTAACAAGGAGGCCGAGATTCTTGCCTCACTTTTAAGAATGAGGGCAACCCAGGAAGGGGCGGGCATCCAGATAAAAAATGGAGGAATCGAGCGCCAGTGCGAGCACGAATTCTTTGAATCTGCGCGAGATGACATTGAATGGGCTGATGCTGTTTTGAGCCTTGCCTGCGGTGTGGGGGTTCAGTTCATTGCGGGCAAGTACCCGGCCAAAGTGGCTCTGCCCGGCCTGGACACCCTTTTCATGGGAGATGTGCAGGCTCCGGGCCTGCTCACCGAGGCCTGCCAGGGCTGCGGCAAGTGCATACTGCATCTTACTGCGGGCATTTGCCCCATCTCCCGCTGCGCCAAGCGCATAATGAACGGCCCCTGCGGAGGCTCCACAAAGGGCAAGTGCGAGATAAACAAGGAGCTTGACTGCGCCTGGCAGCTCATACTCGACCGCCTGGAAGCTTTGGGGCGGCTTGACGAGTACGAAAGGGTGATTCCGGTCAAGGACTGGTCCACGGAAAGGGCGGGCGGCCCGCGCAAACTGGTGATGGACAAGGAGGCCTCATGAGCGCGAAAACCAACAGCAGGCTGGAAAAGATTCTTGTTGCCGGGCACAAGGCCGTCACAAGCGAGTGCGGCCCGCCAAGGGGGAGCAATCCCTCCCACATTGAGGAAAAAGCCAACCTTATCCGCAACCATGTGGATGCCATAAACATAACCGACAACCAGACATCCGTCACCCGCATGTGCAGCCTTGCCGTGTGCATCCGCCTAAAGCTCATGGGTCTTGAGCCGGTGTTGCAGATGGTGACAAGGGACAGAAACCGCATTGCCCTGCAAAGCGATATCCTGGGGGCAGCCTCCTATGGAATTTCAAATATCCTGTGCCTTTCCGGGGACCACCAGAGCTTTGGCGACTGCCCCACGGGCCAGAATGTCCATGACTTGGACTCCATGCAGCTTCTGCAAACTGTGCGGCTCATGTGCGATGAAGGAAAGTTTCTTGGGGGCGGAGACATTGAGCATCCCCCAAAAATGTTCAGCGGGGCCGCGGCCAACCCCTTTGCCGACCCTTACAAAATCCGCGTGCCGCGTCTGGCCAAAAAGGTGGCCTGCGGAGCGCAGTTCATCCAGACCCAGTGCATTTACAATGTGGACAAGTTCATTGACTGGATGGGCAAGGTCTGCGACCGGGGTCTTCATGAAAAGGTTTTCATTCTCGCAGGGGTTACGCCGCTAAAATCTGCGGGCATGGCCCGTTATATGAAAAACCGGGTGCCCGGCATGGATGTACCTGATGAGGTGGTCAAGCGCATGGCCGGTGTTTCCAAGGAAAATCAGCCCCAGGAGGGGATTGACATCTGCGTTGAGACCATTGAAAGGCTAAAGGAAGTGAAGGGCGTTTCCGGCTTCCACATCATGGCCATTGAATGGGAAGAAAAAGTTCCGGAAATAGTGGAGAGGGCGGGTCTGTATCCCAGGCCGCAGGTATCCTGACCGAGCAGGACGGGAGAAAAGCCATGAAAACTTTTTTTGACCTGGTGCAGCAAGTTCAAAAGCCCGGCTTGTGCCATCGCTGCGGAGGGTGTGTAACCTTCTGCACAGCCATAAATTTTGGGGCATTGGGCCAGGATGCGGATGGCAAGCCTGTTTTTGCGGACATGGAAAAATGCATCGAGTGCGGCATCTGCTACATGATCTGCCCTGAAATTGACGAGCTTGATGATGATGCCAGGGAGCTTGTGAAGTGGGAACTGCCCATGGGCCGTATGCTGGAAACCACTATTGTGCGCTGCGCAGACCCCCTTGTGCGGGCAAGGGCAACAGACGGCGGTGCGGTTACAGCCCTTTTGCTTCATCTGTTTGATACTGGCCGGATAGATGGGGCCATTGTTACACGACAGACAGGCCTTTTTGTGCGGGAGCCTTGGCTTGCCACCACCCGCCGGGAAATTGCAGAGGCAGCCGGTTTCTTCTTTGACTCATCCCACGGAATGAGCATGTACAGCGAAAAGTATTCCACCTTTGCGCCATCGGTGCAGGCTTTAGGGCCGCTTGCCCGGCGCAAGAGCGGAAAGGGCAGGGTGGCCTTTGTCGGCCCCCCCTGCCAGATAAAGACCATCCGCAAGATGGAAGCCTTGCATATCGTACCCACGGACGCAATCCGTTATGTTTTCGGGCTGTTTTGCTCCGGCAACTTCTCCTTTGGAGCAAAGGAGCGCGAGCAATTGGAAAAGGCAGGAAAATTCGAGTGGAGCCAGGTGCGCAAGATAAATGTGAAGGACCATCTGATGATTCATCTGGATAACGGCGATGTCCGGGCCATACCCCTTGAAGAGCTTGATTTTATGAAGCGCTTTGCCTGCCGGTTCTGCGATGACTATTCAGCGGAATACGCGGATATCTCCTTTGGGGGCATAGGGGCAAAAGAGGGATGGACCACCGTGGTTTCCCGCTCTCCCTTGGGCAGGGCCTGCCTTGCCCACGCCAGGGATGAAGGGGCAATAGAGGTTTATTCCAGCCCGGATAACCCCAAATTCGCCAGCGAAGCAACCCAGATAATTGTGGAGCATTCGGAAAGGAAACGCAAAAAAGCCACAGAATACCACAAGACCCTGGAAAAAAACCC
>JASEHB010000095.1 GCA_030018745.1 Desulfatibacillaceae bacterium
ATTTCAAAAAGGTTTTCTTTAAAAAAACCGGCTGCAAAAATTAAAGCAACCGCAAAAAAAAGACTTTTAAACCGGATACAGGCTTGGCATGAGAACTTTTGAGAAGAAAGGGGTGCCGGGGCGCCTGGAAAAGCGCCCCGGCTTTTTTGAGGGGGGCTACTGGCTCATGGCGTCCATTTTTTTGCTTAAGGCGTTCATGGCGCGGGTGAGTTTATTGATATCCTGGCGGGTGGGCAGGTTAAGAGCGTTTGTTACAGCGCTGATTCCCTTTTCCACCTGGGTGTTCACAAAGGTGGCGGCCCGCTGGGTCTGGTTGGTGATTTTAAGGGTAAGGCTTTGAGCAATATTTTTGGCGTCATCAGCCGCCTTTTTGGCCGCAGTGCTTACAGATGCAAAGGAGGTCTCAAAAACGCCGGTGCCTTTTTCGCGGGTTTTCCGGGTCATCTCCTCCATCCACTGGCGGCCCGAATCCATGCTCTTTTTGAGCACTTCGTTGTATTCCTTCACTGCGGCAGCAGCAGTATCCGTGGCCTTCTGGAAAGTGGTGACCACAAAATAATTCTCCGGGGCCTCCATTTGGGCCAGCTTGGGGGCAAATGCCTCAACCCTTGGAATGCTCTTGAGAATCTTCTTGCTGTCGCCCATCACGCCTTCAAGGGCTTCAAGGGTGTTTTTACGGGCGTCAACAGCCAGCACCCTTCCGGTTTCAACAGCCTTTTTCACATAGCGCTCGTTGTACTCGTTGAAAAGGGCGTTGGCGCTTTCCATTGCCTTTTGAAGGGGCTTTACGGCTGCTTCTGTTGCAGTTGAATTTTCCTGGGCCTTGGCCATTGTTCTTTCCTCCCTATGTTTTTTGTTTTTTTGGGCAGCTTGGTTTTTTTTAAGCGATGTTTCTTGCCTGGCCAAATAATATGACGCGGTGCGTCAGATGTCAAGGCTTTTTTTCGCGATGCGTCATTTTTCTTTTTTATTTTATCTAACAATTTGATAATACAAGTAAAATAATTTTAAACCTATGACGCAGCGTCTTTTTGCCAGCAAAATTTCTTTGCGCCTTCTCCCCTGGAATAAAAATGCGTCAAAAAAGCTTTCGTGTTTTGGGGCAGGGAAAGCAGAAATCCCTTGACATTAAAACAATCGTTTAATACAAGCGTTTGTATGGAGGGGCCATGAAGAATAAATCCAGAGAGGAAGACGCTCAAGACAGAATCCTTGATGCAGCGGAAATCCTTTTTGCCCAAAAGGGCTTTGCGGGTGTGGCTGTGCGGGAGATAACCTCTGCCGCCCGTGTGAATGTGGCTGCGGTGAATTACCACTTTGGCAGCAAGAAGGCGCTCTACCTTGAGGTCTTTCGCCAGCGATGGGTGGCAAGGGTTAAAAGGGTTCAGCAGTTTTTTCTTGCCCGGCTTGAAGCAGCAGAAAAAGACGACCATCCGGAAAAGGTGTTTGCCAGGGCTTTGGCCGAGGCCATTTTAGCTGGCCCGTTAAAGGAAGAGGAGCGGTTGCGCCATGCCCAACTCATTGGAAGGGAGATGATTCAGCCCACAGAGGCCTTCGCTCTTGTGATGGAGCATGCCTTTAAACCCATGATTGACCTTTGCGTTGATTATTTCGCCAAAACCCGCCCCCAGGATTCAGGCAAGCTGACCCTGACTTTGGACAGCTTTTCCCTTTTTGGAATGATCATCTATTTCAATTTGGCCCGGCCTGTCATTTCCCATGTTACGGGCAGGGCTTACGACAAGGAATTTACAGAGCAGATTGTGGAGCACATTGCAACATTTGCTGCAAATGGCCTTGCCGGAAGGCGGGCCGGGGAGAAAACATGAAGCGCATCTTGCCGGGCTTGTTGGCCATTTTAATCTCCATGCTGTTGGGGTGCGCCCCTAAAATGCCCCTTGACCCGGAGCAGATGCTTTCCGGGCTTCCAGAAGTGTTTTCTGCCCAGTCACTTGCCGTTGTTGACGATTTGGACCAGGGCGGATTCTGGTGGGAGGCCCTTGGGGACGACAATCTGAATGCACTTGTTGATTCCGTGCTGAAAGGCAACCGGCAGCTTTTGCGCTCGGACGCCCTTGTGGCTCAAATCCATGCCACGGCAATTGCAACAGGCGCCGCCCGTTATCCGGCCATCTCCCTTGGGGCAGAGGCAAAGGCATCTGGAGCAGGCTCGCGGGAGACTTCCTCTTATGGTGTTTCCTTTCCCGCCTCCTTTGAAATAGACCTTTGGGGCAGGCTTGCCAGCCTGGAAGAAGCCGCCCGCTTCGATCTTATTGCAGCCCAATACAACCGTCAGGCTTTAGCCCAAAGCCTGGCAGCCCAGACAACAGGCCTTTATTTATCGGGCAGGGCGTTGGAAAAAAGGCTTGCTGTGGCGGATTTGAGCGTTGAAAGCTACAAAAAAAGCCTTGAGCTTGTGGAGAGCCGCTATCGCCGGGGCCTGGCTTCCATTTTGGATGTAAGGCAGGCGGACCGCCTTTATGCCCAGGCGCGGGCGGCGATTCCCGCTCTCCAGCAGGAGCAGCAGGCGATCCGGCAAAATCTTGCCGTGCTGGCAGGCCGCTTTGATGAGAACAGCGGGCAGGCAGCAAGGCAGCCGGAAACTTTTTCCCTGCCGCCGGAAGTTCCTGCAGGCCTGCCATCCGAGCTTCTGCTCAACAGGCCGGATGTGGCTGCGGCCCGTTCCACCGTGGATGCCCTCTGGTCGCGCACCCTTGCAGCAAGAGCCTCGCGTTTTCCTTCCATAAAACTTACAGGATCTGCAGGCTTTGCAAGCTCCGAACTGGGTCTTCTGGTTCAGCAACCAAGCCAGGTGTGGAGCGCGGCGGCTGGCCTTACCATGCCCCTGATCAATGCCGGGGGCTTGAAGGCCCAGGAGGAGGCAGCCCTGAAGGGATATGAACAGGCTGTTTATTCTTACGAACAGGCTGTGCTTTCCGCTTTTTCCGAGGTGGAGCAGGCCCTTTTTGCGCGGGAAAAGCTTCTGGAGCGCCACGGCCTTCTTGTGGAACTCAACAGGGCTGCATACCTCACCCTGGAAACCGCGCAGAACCGCTATGAGCGGGGGCTGGTGGAGTATCTTGTGGTGCTGGACGCCCAGCAGGCGTATTTTTTGGCCCAGAACGAGCTTCTTGGCGTTGAGGCTGCACTTTTTCAGAACTTTGTTACCCTAAACCGCGTGCTTGGCAACGGGTGGGGTGGAGCTTTCACTTGGCAGGCCCAAGGCAGGGCAGATGAGGCAAGATGAAAAAGAGCCATCGAGCAGGCATTCAGGCAATTGCTGTTTTGATTCTTCTTGTGGGCGGAATTTTTCTTTTCAGGCACTTGGCCTCCCAGCGGCCGGATATTGCAAGGGAGGACCCTCTGCCCCCTGCGCCAATGGTGAGGGTTGAAACGGTTGCCGTTGGTGATCATCCCATAAAAATTACGGGGGAAGGAACGGTTTCGCCCGTGCGGGAAATCCGCCTGGTACCCGAAGTCTCCGGCAAGGTCATCTGGCTTGCAGAATCCTTAAAGGACGGCGGCAGCTTTGAAAAGGGCGAGGTGATGTTAAAAATAGACCCCCGCGATTACGAGGTGGCTGTTGCCCAGGCCCGCGCCCGGCTTGCGGATGCAAGGGCGCTTCTCCAGCGGGCAAGGGAGGAGTCTGAAGCAGCAACTGACGAGTGGAGGGAGCATTTTTCCCCTGGCCCGGACCAGGCCCCGCCGCCCCTTGTGGCCCGCATTCCCCAGCTTGAGGCTGCCCAGGCCCAGATGGATGCCCTTGCCGCAGATTTGGAAAGGGCAAAGCTTAACCTGGAGCGCTCCCAGATAAAAGCCCCATTTGCCGGGCAGGTTACAGACAAGGCTGTTGACATAGGCCAGTTTGTTACTCCCGGCCAGGTGCTTGCCGGATTTTTTGACACCAGTGCGGTTGAAATTGCGGTTCCTCTGGAGGATCACGAGCTTGCATGGTTTTCTGTTCCGGGCTTCACTCAAGAAGGCGGCCAGGGATCATTAGCCCTGGTAAGAGCCACGGTGGCAGGCCAGGATAGGGAATGGCTGGGCTTCGTCTCCCATGCCCAGGCCCGGATGGATACCCGCTCGCGCATGGTGCGGGTGGTGGTGAGGGTTGAAAACCCTTACGCCCAAAAGCCCCCTGCTGCTGTGGGCCTTTTTGCGAATGTGGAGATAACCGGCAGGACACTTGAAGGCGTGGCCTTTTTACCCCGTGCAGCCTTGAGGCAGGGAACTATGGTGTGGAAGGTGGATTCGGAGAATCGTCTGCGCTTTGCGCCCGTAACCGTTGCAAGGGTAAGCGATGAGGGCGTCATTGTAACGGACGGCCTCTCCCAGGGCGACCGCGTGGTGGTCTCCCTGCTTCATGGCGTAAGCGATGGAATGCTTGTGAGGGTGGCAAACAGCAATTCTGTTGAGGCCCCTGCTGTTGGCGGGCAGGCCGGAACAACACAGGAGTAGGGCCATGAGAGGATTTATTTCCTGGTTTGCAGGAAACCATGTTGCCGCCAACCTTCTTATGCTTTTCATCCTCATTGCAGGCGTGGTGGTGGGCCTTGGCTCCAAGCTGGAGGTCTTTCCCGAAACCAGCATGGAGACCATAAGCATCACCACTGTCTATCCCGGTGCATCCCCTTCCGAGGTGGAGGAGGGTGTTATAACGCGCATTGAGGAGAATGTGGCCGGGGTTGACGGAATAAAGCGCATTGATTCCGTTGCCAGGGAAGGCGTTGGAACGGTTCGCATTGAGCTTATGAGCGGGGTGAACACCAGCAAGGTGCTTGATGATGTAAAGTCCGCCGTTGACAGGATAACCACCCTGCCCCTTGAGGCGGAAAAGCCCATTGTGGCCGAGGATATAATGCGAAACCAGGTCATTGCCATTGCGGTTTATGGCGATGCGCCCGAAGCCACCCTCAAGCATTATGCCGAAAAAATAAAGGATGACCTGACCAACCTGCCCCAAATCACCCAGGTGGAGATTTTCGGAGCGCGCAAGGCGCAAATCAGCATCGAGGTTTCTGAAAACACTTTGCGCCGTTACGGGCTGACTTTAGGCGCCGTGGCCGAGGCCGTGCGCAGGGCAAGCCTGGATCTGCCTGCAGGAAGCATAAAGACCGGCGAGGGTGAAATTCTGGTGCGCACCAAGGGGCGGCGCTACTATGCAGACGATTACCGGGATATCCCCATAATTAGCAACCCTGATGGAACCCGCGTCACCCTTGAGCAGATTGCCCTGATAAATGAGGGGTTTGAAGACATTGACATGGGGGCCTATTTCCAGGGCAAGCCCGGTGTGCTGGTCTTTGTTTACCGGGTGGGGGAGCAGAACGCCCTTTCTGTTGCAGGCGCTGTGAAGGACTTCGTTGACCGGGAGCAGGCAAACCTGCCCCACGGGGTGATGATGGCCCATTTTTCCGATTCATCCCAGATTTTGAGAAGCCGCATAAACCTGCTTTTGAAAAATATGCGCTGGGGCCTTGTTTTAGTGGCGCTCCTTCTGGCCTTTTTCCTCAACTTGCGGCTCGCCTTCTGGGTAACTTTGGGCATTCCCGTTTCCTTTGCCATGGCTTTTCTGCTTCTGCCGGAATTTGATGTGTCCATCAACATGATCTCCCTTTTTGCCTTTATCATGGTGCTTGGCATAGTGGTGGATGACGCCATTGTGATAGGGGAGAACATTTACCGCAAAAGGGAGGAGGGTCTGCCAAGGCTCACCGCAGCCATAGAGGGCGCTCTGGAGGTGGGTCGGCCCGTGGTCTTTTCCGTGCTGACCACAATGGCGGCCTTTGCGCCGCTTCTTTTGGGCGGCGGGGTCATGGGCAAAATCATGCGGGCCATTCCCATTGTGGTCATTCTTGTTCTGCTTGGCTCCCTTATTGAATGCCTCTGCGTTCTGCCAAGCCATCTGGCCGGTATTGCCAGGAAGAAAGGCGAGGGGCAACGCCCTGCCACAAGGGGCAGAATGACAAGAGCCATCATCTGGTTTGCCAGGGGGCCTTATGTGAAGTTTCTTAACCTTTGTCTGCGCTGGCGCTATCTTGTGATAATGCTGGCCATTGTCATGCTACTTATCAGCGGAGGCATCTGGAAGGGCGGGTGGATAAAGTTCTCCTTTTTCCCGCCCATTGAGGGCGACACACTCCAGGCCTTTGTAACAATGCCTGTGGGCACCCCCAGGGAGCGCACGGAGCAGGTTTTGAACCAGCTTGAGGCCTTTGCCCGGCAGGCGGCTGTCCAGGTGGAGGAAAAACACCCGGAATATGAGGGCGGCCTTCTGGAATACACGGTGGCCCTTGTGGGAACCCAGATGGGCAGGGGGGGGTTGGGCAGCTCTTCCGGCGCGCACATGGGCCAGGTGTGGGTTCAGCTTGCAGAAAGCGAGAAAAGGCCCACCATAAGCTCTTCAGAAGTGACAAACGCCTGGCGGCAGCTTGCAAGCCGCATTCAGGACACGGATTCGTTGAGCTTCACGGCCACAATCCATCGGGCGGGCAGCCCTGTGGAAATACATCTGGCGGCAGCAGACATAGACACCCTTGTCGCAGCATCCCAACAGTTCAAGGCAGAGCTTGAATCATACCCAGGGGTTTTTGACATTGAGGACAGTTTTGCGCCGGGCAAACAGGAGATACAGCTTGCATTGAAGCCTGCTGCCCAGACCCTTGGCATAAGCCTGGAGGAACTTGCCCGGCAGGTGCGCCACGCCTTTTACGGGGCAGAGGCCCTGCGTTTTCAGCGGGGCAAGGACGAGGTGAAGGTTTTGGCCCGCTATCTTGAGAGCGAGCGCCAGGACATAGCCTCCCTGGAAAACATGAGAATCCGTCTGGCTGACGGCAGCGCAGCCCCCTTCTCCCAGGTGGCCCATGCGCAGACACAGCCCGGATATGCCGCCATTGAGCGCGCCCAGCGCATGAGGGTCATCAAGATAACAGCCGATGTCAACGAGAACATCACCAATGCAGATCGAATCCGCTCCCAGCTTATGACTTCCTATCTGCCTGAACTTGCGTCCAGATATCCGGGGCTGCGCTTCACCCTGGAGGGCGAGGGCCGGGAGCAGGCCGAATCCCTTGAGGATGTTTTCAAGGGGCTGTTAATCGCCCTTTTTGCCATCTATGCCCTTCTGGCCATTCCCTTCCGCTCTTTCACCCAGCCTTTCATTGTCATGGCGGTCATTCCCTTTGGCCTTGTTGGGGCTTTGGCAGGCCATATGCTGATGGGCTACAATTTGAGCATAATGAGCGTTTTTGGCCTTGTGGGCCTTGCAGGGGTGGTGGTGAACAACTCCCTTGTGCTTGTGGATGCCGTCAACCTGCGGCGCACGGAAGACCGCTCAATAGTATCAGCCGTGCTGGAAGCCTCGTCCATCCGTTTTCGGGCCGTTATGCTCACAAGCCTCACAACCTTTGCGGGGCTAGGCCCCATGCTTTTTGAAAAAAGCCTCCAGGCGCGCTTTCTCATACCAATGGCCATAAGTTTAGGCTTTGGCGTTCTGTTTGCCACCTTTATCACCCTGGCCCTTTTGCCCTGCCTTTACATGATGCTTGAAGACATCCACAATCTCTGGGAGCGCATAAGGCGTCCCAGGGCAGGGGAAAACAAGGCAGCCTGATGGCCCTTCATGGCAAAAAGGCGGGGGATAACAGCAACGATTAAAGGCAGTTGAGGTAGTTGCAACACTGGAAAACAATTTTGCGGGGTAGGGTCTTTGCTGTAAAAAAGCCCCTACCCCACGCTCCTGCCAAACGCCTGTCCCT
>JASEHB010000096.1 GCA_030018745.1 Desulfatibacillaceae bacterium
CCTGCGTGGCGACCTGCCTTTTTGACAGGGAGCGCAAAATCGGCGGCATGAACCATTTTCTGCTGCCGGGCATGGTGCACCCCGACGAGATATTCACATCCGAGGTGGGCCGCTACGGAATGTACGCCATGGAGCTTCTCATCGGCGAGCTTATAAAAAACGGGGCAAGGCGCGAGCGGCTTGAGGCCAAGGTTTTCGGCGGCGGCAATGTGTTAAAGTTCCGGGCCGCTGACGGCGATATAACCGGCAGCAATGTGCGCTTTGCAACAAAGTTTCTGGAGCTTGAAGGCATTGCCCCAAAATCGCAGGATGTTGGAGGCAACAAGGGCAGAAAAATCCTGTTTTTTTCCGATACCGCAAAGGTCCTGCTAAAAAGGTTTGATGTTGAAACCGTACCCCAGGCCCTTAAGGATGAAAGTGCATACAAAAGCAAAGTTTTTCATCCTCGTGTGGACAAACCCGATGTAATTTTGTTTTAATTATAAAAAGGCGCTGGCTTGCCTGGGGGTATGCCCGCCAAATTCAGAGTTGCGCCGGACCAAAAACGGGGGCCGCGGCGCAGACCGGAAAGACCCATGAGAAAAATTCGTGTTCTTATTGTGGATGACTCGCCCCTGGTGCGCTCCGTGCTCTCCCGCATCCTTTCCGAGCAGGAGGATATCCAGGTGATAGGCGAGGCGTCCGACCCCTTTGAAGCCAAGCGCTGGATAATTGAGGAGGACCCGGATGTGGTCACCCTTGATGTGGAAATGCCCCGCATGGACGGCATAACCTTTTTAAAGCGCATAATGGCATACAAACCCGTTCCTGTGCTCATGATAAGCAGCTACACCCAGGAAAACAGTATGCGCACCCTGGAGGCTCTTGAAGCAGGGGCCGTGGATTTTGTACCCAAGCCCGTAAACAACCTGGAATCCAACTTGAGCGATCTCAAGCGGGAGATTGTTGCCAAGGTGCGGGCTGCGGGCTGGGCCAAGGTAAAGCCGCCGGTGCTTGTGCGCAAAAAGCCCGACAAAAGCTTTGTTGAAGCCCAGGCCATGCGGATTTTTAAGATTATAGGCATAGGCGCTTCAACAGGCGGAACCCTTGCTGTGGAAAAGCTGCTCTTGAGCATGAACTTTCACACAAGCGGCATACTTGTTGTTCAGCACATGCCCGCCAAATACACGGCCAATTTCGCCCAGCGGCTGGACAGCCTTGTGCCCCAGAAGGTTGAGGAGGCCACGGACCGCCAGCGGCTGGAAAAGGACCTTGTGCTCGTTGCCCCCGGCGGCAGGCACATGCGTCTTGTGAAGGATGACAAAGGCTACGCCGTGCGTCTTTTTGACGGCCCGCCCGTGAACCACCAGAGGCCTTCGGTGGACACTCTTTTTGAATCAATGGCCAAGGTGGCCGGCCGGGAGGCTGTGGGCGTTGTGCTTACAGGCATGGGCGATGACGGGGCAAGAGGTTTGCTTGCCATGCGCGATGCAGGCTCGCTCACCCTGGCCCAGGATGAGGCCTCCTGCGTGGTTTTCGGTATGCCCAGAGCTGCCGCGGAGCTGAAGGCCGCTGCAAAGGTGGCGCCCATACCGGGCATTGCATCAACCATATTCAACACATTCAAGGCGCGGTGATGTTTCACCGCATAAAGGGCTGATGGCCAGAATTCTTGTCATAGACGACAGTCGGCTTGTGGCTCATGTGGCCAAAACCATTCTAGTCAAGCAGGGCCACGAGGTGCTGCTGGCCCAGGATGGAGCCGCCGGTCTTGCGGTCCTGGATGAAATCAGACCGGATCTTATCCTGCTGGATCTCATCATGCCGGGCATGGACGGCTATGCTGTGTGCGAAAAGGTGAAAAACACCTTTGAAACAAAAGATATTCCCGTCATCATGCTCACAAGCAAGGCGGAATCTGCTGACAAGGTGCGGGGCCTTGAGCTTGGGGCTTCCGATTATGTGACCAAGCCCTTTGACGAAGGGGAGCTGGTGGCCCGCGTCAACACCCACCTGCGCTTGAAAGAGCTTTACGAATCACTTCAGGAAAAGAACCGCCAGCTTCAGGAGCTTGCCAACCGGGACGGGCTTACCGGGCTTTTCAACCACCGCTATTTTCAGGAAGCCCTTTCCAAGGATTTCCAGCGGGCCATGCGCTACCACGAGAGCCTGTCATGCGTGCTTCTGGACATTGATTTTTTCAAGAAATTCAACGACACCTACGGGCATCAGACCGGGGATGTTGTGCTAAAGACCCTGGGGGGGATAATTGAGGATTCCCTGCGGGACACGGACCTGGCTGCCCGCTACGGAGGAGAGGAATTCGCCCTTGTGCTGTATCACACCCCTGCGCCTGCGGCCTACATGGTGGCCGACCGCCTGCGCCAGAGCGTGGAAAACCACGAATTTGTGCACGATGATCTGGTTTTGAAGGTCACCATAAGCGTTGGGGTGGCCACCTTTCCGCATCCGGACATACCTGATCACAAAACCCTTGTGGAATGTGCTGACAAAGCCCTTTACAGGGCCAAGGAAGCTGGCCGCAACCAGGTCATTGCCTTTTAAAGCGCCTTCTTATTTCATCCTCGCTCATTTCAAACCACACCGGCCGCCCATGCGGGCATTGGGAGGGCTGTCTGCATTTGGCCAAATCCGCCAGCAGAGCCTCCATCTCCCTTGGGGTAAGGGGCTGGTTGGCCCGCACAGCCCCGTGGCAGGCCATGAGCATGAGGGCTTGCTCAACAGCAGCCTCGCGGGGGGCCTGGGATGCAGCATCCACCATCTGCCTTAAAAGGGCGGATATGCCCTTTTCCGGCAAAAAGGCAGGCACAGCCTTTATGGCAAAGGTGGTGCCCGAAAACCTTTCCACCTCCATGCCCGATTGGTTAAGCTCCTCAAGCATCCCTTCAAGAATCAGGGTATCGGAATGGCCCAGGGTGATTGTCTGGGGAAAGAGCAGGGTCTGGATTTCAATGGCTTTTTTCTCGCGTGCCCTGCTGTATTTCTCAAAAAGTATGCGCTCGTGGGCCGCGTGCTGGTCTATCACAATCAGCGCCCTCTTTTTCTGGCATATTATATAGGAGTCGTATATCTGGCCCACCAGAATTAAAGGGGCCTGGCCATCCTCCTCCCAAAGCAGGCCGTCAGCCTCCCTGCCCTTCTCCGCTTTGGGCAGCGGGATAGAGGCCGTGTAAAATGCCGGGGATTGGGATACCTCGCGCAGAATCGCCCTCTGGGGGCTTGCAGGAATTATGGGCCGGGTAAAGGGCCTGGCTTCTTCCTGCCCTGCCGGAATGCCCATCGCCTCCCCCGGCGGCAGGCAATCCCCCTTATCCCTGTCCCGGCCCTCAACCTGGGGGCCTATGGCCCAGGGTGTGCGGTCAAGAACCTCAAGGGCCTTTGACACCGCATGGGCAATGGTGTCGTGAACAGCCTGCTGCCTTGCAAAACGCACCTGGGCCTTGGCAGGGTGCACATTCACATCCACCTCGCTTTGGGGCGCCTTTATAAAAAGCACGGCGCAGGGAAAGCGGCCCTTCATAAGCCTGTTGGAATAGCCCTGGACAAGGGCGTGGGCCACAGTGCGATCCGCCACAAGCCTGTTGTTGACAAAAAGATAGGCCCCCCTGCTGCTGCTTCTGGCAAGGGATGGCGGGGCAAGCCAGCCGGAAACCTCCACAAAATCCCCCTTGTGGGATATGGGAATAAGCTTTTCGGAGTCCGGCGGAGCAAGAACGGTCATGACCCTGTCTGACAGATCAGAGGTTTTGGGCCAGTCGAAAACCGTTTTGCTGTTGTGAACAAGGGTAAATCCCACAGAGCCAAAACCAAGTGCAAGGGAGAGCACCCTGTCTGCAATGTGGCCCATTTCCGTTGCCTGGCTTTTTAAAAACTTGCGGCGGGCAGGGGTGTTGAAAAAAAGGCGCTCCACACACATCTGGGTGCCAACAGGCGCGCCGGTTTCCTGCACGCGGACAATGCGGCCTCCATCCAGCTCAATCAAGGTTCCGGCCATATCCTGGGCGCTGCGGGATATGATTGTCATCTTTGAAACAGAGGCTATGCTGGGCAGGGCCTCGCCCCTAAAGCCCAGGGTGCGGACTTCAAAAAGGTCCTTGTCCGTGCTTATCTTGCTGGTGGCAAATCTTTCTATGGACAAGAGGGCGTCATCCCGGTCCATGCCCTGTCCGTTGTCTGAAACACGGATAAGCTCGCGCCCGGCCTTTTCCACCTCCACGAGAATGGAATCGGCCCCTGCATCCAAAGAGTTTTCCAAAAGCTCCTTGACCACGGAGGCCGGACGCTCAACCACCTCTCCGGCAGCGATCTTGTTTGCAAGAATATCTGGAAGAATGCGGATGCGGGCCACGGCAAACCTGCCTTTTGTGTGGCAGAGGGGGAAAATTTTTCAACAGCTTAAAAAGCAAGACCGGCCCTTATGGCCCCGTGCGCCCACGGCAGCCAAAGGGCCGGGCAAAAGAATTTAAGAGTCGGAGCAGTCGTCAAGAGATTCGTTTTTGATGTGGCGGGCCAGGAAGTCGGCATCCTTGGGCGACAGATTGAACTGAACGCAGGCCTCATCAAGAAGCTTGGGAATATTCACATTCTCCTCATCCTTGCGGCGCTCGCATATCCACTTTACAGCTTTTCTCAAGTTTTCGCCCTTGGGCAGTATGGTGCTCATGGGTTCTCCTTTCTTAAGTTACGGTTGCTGATTACGCAAAACCTTTCAACAGCCTTTTTGCAACACGGCTTTTTAGGGAATATAAAGCCGCTTTGCAATGCTGACAAGAATGCAGCCGGGCTTTTTCCAGGCAGATTCCGGGCCGACTGGCGATGAACATATCATAATTTGGGTCTTCTGCCAGAAAAATCGGAATTCTGCTCAAAGGCATGGGCAACCTTTAAAATTGACGGCTCTGCAAAATGGCCGCCCATTATCTGAAGCCCTATGGGAAGCCCGCCTTTGCCAAAACCGCAGGGAACGGAGATGCCGCATATTCCCGCCAGGTTTGCGGCAATGGTGAAAATATCGGCAAGGTACATGGTAAGGGGGTTGTCCACCTTTTCATTGAGAGCAAAGGCAGGCGTGGGTGCAACAGGGGACGCCAAAACATCGCACTTTGAAAAGGCGTTGGCAAAGTCTTCCACAAGCAGGGTTCTCACCTGGCCGGCCTTGCCGAAATAGGCCTCGTAGTAGCCTGCAGAAAGGGCATAAGTGCCTATGAGTATGCGGCGCTGGACCTCCGGGCCAAAACCCGCGGAGCGGCTGTTGCAAAAAAGCTCCAGAAGCGATGAACCCTCTCTGGAACTCAACCCGTAGCGCACGCCGTCATATCTGGCAAGGTTGCTGCTGGCCTCTGCCGGGGCTATTATGTAGTAAGCCGCAATGGCATGGCGCAGCCGGGGAAGCTCAACCTCCACGGTTTTTGCCCCCAGCGACTTTATGGTCTCTATGGCCTTCTCCACAGCCATAGCCACTTCCGGGTCAACGCCCTCAATATCAAAAAACTCTTTGGGCAGGCCTATTTTAAGGCCCTTTATGTCTCCGGCAAGAAAAGCTGTGTAATCGGGCACAGGCTCGTTTATGCAGGTGGAGTCCCTTTTGTCGTGGCCTGCAATGGCCTGGAGCAGAATTGCCGCATCCTCAACTGTTTTGGTTAGAGGGCCAGCCTGATCCAGCGAGGAGGCAAAGGCAACCATGCCATAGCGCGAAACCCGGCCGTAGGTGGGCTTTAAGCCCACAACAGAGCAGTGGGAGGCTGGCTGGCGGATGGAGCCGCCCGTATCCGTGCCTAAAGCTCCAAGGCACATATCCGCAGCCACGGCAGCAGCCGAGCCGCCGGACGAGCCGCCGGGAACCCGCGAGAGATCCCAGGGGTTTTTTGTGGGAAAAAAGGCGGAATGCTCGGTGGTGGAGCCCATTGCAAACTCGTCCATGTTGGTCTTGCCAACAATAACCGCCCCTGCTTCCACAATTTTTTCAACCACGAGGGCATCATAGGGAGGCACAAAGCCTTCCAGTATTCTTGAACTGCATGTGGTGGGAAGGTCCCGTGTGCAGAAAAGGTCTTTCACGGCAAGGGGAATGCCCGTGAGAGGCCCGGAATCGCCATTGGCGATTTTCCTGTCCGCCTCATGGGCCATTTTAAGGGCCTTTTCCGGGCAAGTGGTTATAAAGGCCTTTACCCTGCCCTCCACGGCCTCAATGCGCTCAAGCACCGCTTTTGTAAGCTCAACGCTTGTTATCTGCCCGCTTTTTAGCATCTGTGCGGCGCGGGCTATGGTAAGGGTATGAAGACCCATAAAAGAATGCTCCTTACAATTAACAACCTATGTGGCGGCTTATGACAATGCGCTGGATTTCGCTTGTACCCTCTCCAATGTCCAAAAGCTTCTGGTCCCGGTAAAAACGCTCCACGGAGTATTCCTTCATCAGCCCGTAGCCGCCGTGAATCTGCACCGCATGGTTGGCCACCCGGCCCATGACCTCGGAGCAGTAGAGCTTGGCCATGCTGGCCTCCTTTTCAAAGGCGCGCTTTTTGTCCCGCAGCCAGCAGGCCTTGTAAAGAAGATTTCTGGCGCATTCAATTTCCATGGCGCAGTCTGCAAGCTTGAAGGCAATAGCCTGGAACTTGCTTATGGGCTGGCCGAACTGCTTTCTGCTGCGGGCATATTTGAGGGCAAGCTCGTAAGCCCCCTGCGCGCCGCCAAGGCCCATTGCGCCTATGGAGAGCCGCCCGCCGTCAAGGGTCTGGAGCATCTGGCGGAAGCCGTCTCCCTGGTTGCCCAGAATTGCGCTTTTTGGAACGCGAACGCCGTCAAAAAAAAGCTCTGCCGTGTTGGAGGCGCGCCACATCATCTTCTTTTTCATGGGGCGGGCCGTAAAGCCCTTTGTGCCGTGCTCCACCAGAAAGCAGGTGTATTCGGGCTTGCCGTTTTGCCTTGTGCCGGATTTTGCCTGCACAGTCACACCCAGCGAAATATCGCTTGCAGCATTGGTGATAAATATTTTGGAGCCATTGATTATCCAGTCATCGCCATCTTGTACAGCTGTTGTCTGGGAGCCGCCAGCATCAGAGCCTGCTTCAGGCTCGGTGAGGCCAAAGCCCCACAGGTATTGGCCGGAGCAGAGCTTTGGAAGGTATTTTTTCTTCTGCTCCTCGCTGCCAAAATAGTAGATTGGCCCTATGCCAAGCGAGTTGCCAGCCGCCACGGTGGCTGCCTGGGAGCCGTCAATCCTGGCAACTTCCTCCACAGCAATGGCGTATGAAACATAGTCAAGCTGCTGGCCGCCGTATTTTTCGGACACAAACATCCCAAACAGGCCTATTTCGCCCATCTGCCGGGTAAGGTCTGCTGAAAATTCCTCGTTCTCATCAAGCTCCGGGGCGATGGGCGCAATCTTTTTTTCGGCAAAGCTGCGCACTGCATCCCGAATCATCTCCTGCTCCCGATTCAGGTCATAATCCAATGGCTTTCCTCCCTGTCGGCGTTTTTTTGGCTGCAATCGGTGTTTTAAAAAAACCTTTGGCAAATATTTAGCCTTTTCTTATAATCCGCCGGGCAACAAAACTCAACCGCCTTTTATGACAATTGCAGGGCTGCAAGCGTTTTGCCAAAGCCTGCAACAAAACCTTTTCCGGTTGACAAGACCCTGTTGTGCATACAAAATAGCGCCACAAGCTACATAATTTTAAGGAGAATTTCTTGAAAAACGAGCTTTCTGAAAAACTTCGCCTCCTGCCCGGTGTTGACTGGGCCTTGTCA
>JASEHB010000097.1 GCA_030018745.1 Desulfatibacillaceae bacterium
CTTGTTTACAACGCAAGGACGACCTGGCCGCGCGAGACAAGGCCAAAGGGAATTCTGGGCTCCTGCGACATGGCATTGAGAAACGACTCGTGCAGCGCAATGGGCACCTCTCCAGAAGATTTCGAGTTTGTGGTGGGCGATGTTCTTGAGGAGTACCGGGAAGCCCAGCCCGAATTTGCAGAGATGGAAGCTCCCATAGACAAGCAGGGGGCGTACTTTTTCCTCAACCAGAACTCGCGCGAGCCGGTTACCGAGCCTGATGAGCTTTTGCCCCTGTGGAAGATACTCCATGTTGTGGGAGCAGACTGGACATACGGCAGCAAGGGCTGGGGCGGCGAAAACTACTGCCTTTTCCTGGCGGACAGTGACGCCTGGGAGCACATCACCCGCATATCCGCAAAGCAGGCCGATGATCTTGGGTGCAAGGTCTTTCTCAACACCGAATGAGGGCACATAACTTTCTCAGTCCGGGCTGGACTGAAAAAATTCGGCATCGAGCACAACTTTGAAGTGGCTTCGATTTATCAATACTACGCCCGGTGGATTCGCGAGGGCAAGCTCAAGGTGAATTCCGACTGGAACAAGGATCTTAAAGTAAAGTTCACGGTTCAGGACCCCTGCCAGATAATCCGCAAGAGCTTCGGCGATTCGGCGGCAGACGACCTGCGCTTTGTGGTGAAAAGCGTTGTGGGGGAGGAAAACTTCATAGACATGACCCCCAACAAGAGCAACAACTACTGCTGCGGCGGCGGAGGCGGCTTTTTGCAGTCGGGCTACCAGGAGGCCAGGCGGACCTACGGCAAGTATAAGTTCGACCAGATAATAGAAACAGGCGCGGATTACTGCATTGCAGCCTGCCACAACTGCCATGCCCAGATACATGACCTGGCGCACCACTTTGGCGGCAATTACAACACTGTGCACCTTTGGACCCTCATCTGCCTTTCGCTTGGCATTCTGGGGCCCAATGAGCGCGAGTACCTTGGAGATGATTTGAAGGAGGTCAATGTGTTTCATCCGGAAACAGCAATGTAGCCTTTTGGAACGCAAAAACAACGATAACCTAACACCTTGATGGCTGAAGGGAAAAAAGCATGAGTTTTTCAAGACGATTGCAATCAGATGAATTTGTCGTGCTGGCCGAGATGCACACGCCCAAGGGCGTCAACATCTCGCGGCTGGTCACTGACGCCCGCCGGATAAAGGACAGGGTGGATGCCATTGTCATTCCGGACATGGACAACGGAATCATGCGCATGAGCGCCCTTGCAGGCGGCGTGCTCATGCACCGCCAGGGCATTGAGGCCATAATCCATGTTTACTGCCGCGACCGCAACAGAATGGCCCTTCAGGGGGATCTCCTTGCCGCCCATGTGCTTGGCATTGAGAACATACTTGTTGTCCACGGCGAGGAAATGGAGGTGGGCGACCACCACGAGGCCAAGCCTGTCAACGACATTGACGAGATAGAGCTTATCGGCGCCATCCGCTCGCTTACAGAAGGCAAGGACATGGCCGGTTTCGAACTTGACGGGGTTCCCAGCTTCAAAACAGGCTGCGCCATAGCCCCATTTGCCGATGAAAAGGCAATGGAAGAGGAGCTTGCCCTTGCCAAAAGAAAGATTGACGCCGGATGCCGCTTTGTAATCACCCCGCCGGTGTTTGATATGGATTCCAGCGCCAATTTCCTTAAAAAAGCATCCGCGTTGGGCGTTCCGGTCATTCCAACTGTTTTTCTTTTAAAATCGGTGGCTGTTGCCCGCTACATCGCCACAAACGAGCCAAGTGCTCATATCTCCGATGCTCTCATAAGCCGCATCCGCAAGTCGGCTGACCGTGAAAACGAGGGCATCCGTATAGCAGGCGAGACAATTGCCGCGCTCAAGGGCATGGCCCAGGGCGTTCTTATCCAGACTCTGGGATGGGAGCATCGCATTCCGGCAATTCTGGATGTGGCGGGATTGTAGGAAACACCCTGCGCCTGAAAAATGGCAGCCAGTTTTAGGGCGCTATGCAAACAATGGCGAGCCAAAAGGCTTTTAATAGGTGAATATGTCAAATCAACTCGATGATAAACCAGACAACAGGGTGCTTGTTGTCGGCGGTGGAATGGGCGGAATACGCACAATGCTGGACCTTGCCGAATCCGGGCATGGCGTTGTGCTCATTGACAGCGCCCGCTCCATCGGCGGTCTGATGACCCAACTTGACCGCACCTTTCCGACAAACAACTGCGACCTGTGCACGCTTTCGCCGCACCTTTCACAAAGCGGTCGCCAGGCACGCATTGAACTATTGACCATGACGCAGATAACAGGTCTGGAGGGCGAGCGCGGGGCCTTTTCCGTGACCGTTAAAACAGCCCCCCGCTACATTGACATGGAAAAATGCACTGCCTGCGGCGAGTGCTACAAGCATTTTCCAGATTGCGTTCGCTTCACACCCGGCCTTGACCACAGGGCGCCCACCTGTATGCGTTATCCCCAGGCAATACCCCAGGCCTTTTCCATTGACATGGCTGCCTGCAAGGATGTGCAGGCACTTGTGGATATTTGCCCCGCAAAGGCCATTGTGCCCAATGACACGGAAAAAATCCGCACCATTGAATGCGGCTCCATAGTGCTTGCTCCCGGAGCCAAGGTTTTCGACCCCAAGGGGTTGGATTATCTGGGCTACTCCAGCCAGCCCGACATTGTTACAAGCCTTGAATACGAGCGCATCCTTTCAGCTTCAGGCCCCACTTCCGGCCAGCTTGTCCGGCCCTCGGACGGCAAGCAGCCCAAGAAGATAGCCTGGATTCAGTGCGTAGGCTCAAGGGGTATCCAGAAGGGTGCACAATCCTACTGCTCAAGCGCCTGCTGCATGTTCGCCCTCAAAGAGGCAATGGTCACAAAGGAGCGCTTTCAGGACAGCATTGAGGCGACAATCTTCTACATGGACATGCGCACCTTCGGCAAGGACTACGAGCTTTACCTCCAGCAGGCAAAGGAGCGCTTCGGAGTCCGCCTTGTAAGGTGCCGCCCCCACAGCGTTATTCACAAACAGGGCGCAGAGGGCCTTGAAATCCAGTATCTGCCTGAAGGCCAGTCCCAACAGGTCTACGAGGAATTTGACATGGTGGTTCTCTCCACCGGTTTTTTGGTGGGAGACCAAACCCGCGAAATGGCAAACATCCTGGGCATAGATCTGGACAGCCACGGCTTTGCCAAAACCGGCAGCTTTACGCCGGTAGCCACCTCAAAGCCGGGCATTTATGTTGCCGGGCTTTTTGAAAGCCCCAAGGACATTCCCGAAACCATGGTACAGGGCAGCGCAGCAGCCTGCATGGCAGCGGGCGATCTTACCGGAAAGGGCAGCCTTTCCAACCAGGACGAGGACTTTCCGCCTGAAAGGGATGTTTCCGGCGAAGAGCCCCGCGTGGGCGTGTTTCTGTGCGACTGCGGCGAGAACATTGGCGGAGTGCTGGATGTGGAAAAGCTTGCCGATTATGCCCAAACCATCCCTGGAGTGGTGGTTGCAAAGGGCGTTGGGCACGGTTGCAGCAGCCAGTCCATGGAGAGCATCGCCAGCATTGTGGAAAGCCAGAAGCTAAACCGGGTTGTCATCGGCGGCTGCTCCCCCAGGACTCACGAAAAAAGATTTCAGGACACCATAAGAAAGGCCGGGTTAAACCGCTACCTGCTGGAAATGGCAAACATTCGCGACCAGATAACCTGGGTTCATGCTGCCGAGCCGGAGCTTGCCGCCAAAAAGGCGCAAAGCCTTATCCGCATGGCTGTGGGCGCTGTCAAAATGGCCCGTCCGCTGGCAGACAGCACCCTGCCCATGAACAAGAGCGTTCTGGTTGTGGGTGGAGGCGTTGCAGGGATGACAGCAGCCCTGGAGCTTTCCGGCCACGGGCACAAGGTTTACCTGGCGGAGCGCAGTGCAAAGCTGGGCGGCAATGCCAACAATCTGCGCAAAACCCTTGAGGGCGAAGATGTAAGGGCCTTTGTCAACGGGCTTGTTGAAAAGGTCAAGGCCGCAGAAAACATAACCGTTATCACAAGCGCCATAATTGTTGACCATTCGGGCATACCCGGAATGTTCAGAACAGGGATGCAGGTTGGCCCCCAGATGTTCTACCGCCAGGTGGAGCACGGCGTGACCGTGCTGGCCACAGGCGCTCTTGCCAACCGGCCCGGCCAATATCTGCTTGGCAAATCCAATGCGGTAATCACCCAGCTTGAGATGGATTCCTTGATCGAGGACAATCCTGAAAAGGTGAAATCCTGGCTCAATGTCGTGATGATTCAGTGCGTTGGCTCAAGGACCCCGGAAAACCCCAACTGCTCAAGAATATGCTGCCAGGCTGCGGTTAAAAACGCATTGAGAATTGTTGGGTTAAATCCTGATGCCCGCGTTTTCGTGCTTTACAGGGATATGCGGACCTTTGGCCTTTCAGAGGACTACTACCAGGAGGCCCGGCAAAAAGGCGTCATCTTTGTGCGCTATACCCAGGAGGCTCCGCCAAAGGTGGAGCAGGGCCAGGACGGATGCGTGAAGGTGGTGTTCAACGAGCCGGTTATCGGCGCCGACATTGAGGTGGAGGCCGACTGCCTTTGCTTGAGCACCGGACTTGTTGCAGATGATGAAAACAACGAGGACCTTGCCATGATCTTCAAGCTGCCCAGAACAAAGGACGGTTTCTTTCTTGAGGATCATGTGAAGCTGCGGCCTGTTGATCTGCCGATTCCAGGCTTCTTTGTGGCAGGCACGGCCCATTCTCCCAAAAACATCCGTGACAGCATAACCCAGGCCCAGGCAGCAGCATCACGGGCCAGGACAATGCTGGCCGTAAACGAAATAAGCACCAACTCAGCCGTGGCAAAGGTGGATGGACAGAAGTGTGCGGCCTGCCTCATCTGTGTACGCGCCTGCCCATTTAGTGTTCCCTTCATCAATGCCGAGGGCTACTCCCAGATAGACCCGGCCCGTTGCCGGGGCTGTGGAGTCTGCGCGGCGGCCTGCCCAGCAAAGGCCATACAGTTAATGCAGTTTGAAGACGACAGGATTCTGGCCAAGCTGGAAAGCCTTTTTGAAAGGATGGTGGCCTGATGGAAAAATTTGAACCCGTGATAGTGGCTTTCTGCTGCCACTACTGTGCATACACGGCTGCGGACATGGCGGGCAGCCAGCGGCTTGATTATCCGCCCAATGTGAAGATCATCCGGGTGCCCTGCTCCGGCAAGGTGGATGCAATCCACATTCTCAAGGCCTTTGAAAGGGGCGCTGACGGAGTTTATGTGGCCGGCTGCCTTGAAGGGGATTGCCACTTCAAGAACGGCAACCTCAAAGCCGAAAAACAGGTTCAGTATTTGAAGAAGTCTTTGGATGAAATCGGCATTGGCGGCGACAGGCTTGAGATGGTTTTCATGTCTGCCGGAATGGGCGAGCTTTTTGCCCGCAAGGCTAAAGAAATGACCGAAAAAATAAGGCAGCTTGGGCCAAGCCCGGTGCATACGCAACTGGAGCAGCAGGCAAAGCAAAAGGCCTCCTGACAAAGGACGGCCAAAAGGGAAAGGTTTAAATCAATGATAACAGCAGAACGAAAACCTCTAAAGGAAATAATGGATTACATCCAGCCGTTCAACCGCATTCTTCTTGTGGGCTGCAATGAGTGCGTAACGGTCTGCTCCGCCGGAGGGCGAAAGGAGGTGGGGCTTTTGTCTAGCGCCCTGCAATCAGCCTTTCTCTCTGCGGGTAAGAGCATTGACATCAAGGAGCACACCCTGGAGCGCCAATGCGACCCGGAATATGTGGAAGAGCTTGTGGGCATGATGGACGGCGTGGATGCGGTTGTATCCATGGCCTGCGGCTGCGGGGTTCAGGAAGTGGCCCGCCGTTACAAGAATAAGCCCGTTTTTCCGGCGGTGAACACCAAGTTCATGGGAGCTTCCGAAAGGCAGGGCGTTTGGGCTGAAAGGTGCCAGGGCTGCGGCAACTGCCTTCTGGGAATCACCGGCGGCATCTGCCCCATAGCCCGCTGCTCCAAGCAGCTCATGAACGGCCCATGCGGCGGCTCCACAAACGGCAAGTGCGAAATAAGCAAGGAAGTTGACTGCGCCTGGCAGCTCATCTGGGACAGGCTCAAGATGCTGGGCCAGGAGGAAAGATACTTGGACATCATACCCGCAAAGGACTGGCGGACAGCCGGCGGCGGCGGACCACGGAAAATTGTGAGAGAGGATCTGGCCGGATGAAAACCAATAGCATACTCGAAAAAGTTTTGGCCAACGGGAATCTGGCAGTTACCTCCGAATGCGGCCCGCCCCGCGGCGCAGTGCCGGAAAAGGTCAAGGAAAAGGGCCAGTTGCTTGCCGGATTCGTGGATGCAGTCAATGTGACCGACAACCAGACTGCAATGGTGAGAATGTCAAGCCTTGGCGCATCCATATTGTTGAGGCAGATGGGCCTTAATCCACTGCTTCAGATGGTAACCCGCGACAGGAACCGCCTTGCCATGCAGTCGGAAATCCTGTCTGCCTACGCCCACGGAATTGACACAATGCTGTGCCTTTCCGGGGATCATCCCCATTTCGGGGACCACCCCATGGCTGCCAGCGTGCATGATATTGACTCCATCCAGCTCATCCAGATGGTGAAAACCATGCGCGATGAGGGCAGGTTCCAGGGCGGCGCGGAAATTGAAAACCCACCCAAGATGTTCATCGGCGCTGCGGCAAACCCCTTTGCCGACCCCTTTGAGCTACGGGTCATGCGCCTTGCCAAAAAGGTGGCCGCAGGGGTGGATTTCATCCAGACCCAGTGCATTTACAACATCGAAAAGTTTGAAACATGGATGGAAGGGGTGAGAAACCGAGGCCTGCACGAGAAATGCTACATCCTGGCAGGTGTTACCCCCATGAAGTCTGCTGGCATGGCCCGCTACATGAAAAACAAGGTTCCCGGCATGGATGTGCCCGATGCCGTTGTCGCCAGAATGGCTGCCAAGCCCAAAGAGGAGCAGGCACAGGAAGGCGTTGACATCTGTATTGAGACCATACAGCGGTTAAGCCAGGTCAAGGGTGTGGCAGGTTTCCACATCATGGCCATTGAATGGGAAAAAATCGTACCCCAGATTGTGGAAAGAGCCGGGCTTCTGCCACGGCCCCAGGTCGCCTAAACGGTTTTGGCCAACAGCCAAAACAAGCCAAACAAAGGAGAGCAAAACATGAGCAAGGACAAACTTATTCTGGTGGTGGATGATGATGCGGACCTGGTGGAGTCCGTTGCCATGAAGCTGGAGAGCAAAAACTACCGCGTTGCCAAGGCCTATGACGGTGTTGAGGCATGGGACAGGATAAAAGAGGAGCGCCCTGCCCTTGTCATTCTGGATGTTATGATGCCCAGAAAGGACGGCTACCAGCTTTGCGATGAAATAAAGAAATCCGATGAATACAAGGATATAGTCGTGATTCTGCTGACCGCCGTGGCCGACAATGTGCGCACCACAAACTATACCCACCACAGCGGCAAAACAACCTTTGCAGATGACTACATTCCAAAGCCCATTGATCTGGATGAGCTTATGGACATTGTAAAAAACAGTCTGCAATAACCAGGCATAAAGGCCCCGGAGAATTCTCTCCGGGGCCTGGCCCGGCGGGCCGGCATGATGCCGGAAAAAGGCCGAAACATGGCTGAAAAAGGCAAAAT
>JASEHB010000098.1 GCA_030018745.1 Desulfatibacillaceae bacterium
GAGTGTACAGTTGGTACATGACCAAGCTTCAAAACGAAGTGCAACACAGCAGCCGCCCGCCTGGGGCAGCCAGGCGTACAGGGCGGGTCCAGGGAAAGGAGAGCAAGGCGCGCGAGCCGGGCAGGAACGAGGTGTACTTTTTGTACATCGAGTTCCTGCACGGCGAAGCGCAACGCAGCTATCGTTTTCCTGGAACCGTCCTTTTATATCCTTCCGAAGGCGCTGGTCCGTCCCTTGGCGCTTGGAAACTCCAGCTCCCAAATCAGCCTGTGGGCCACCAGCCCGCCGTCCGCGTCTCCGGCAAGCAGGCAAAGCCCGTCCGGCGAAAGGGCAAGAGCGCCGATGCGCCCGGTTTTTCCGTGGAGCTGGGCGGTCTGCTGGCCGCTGACAAGGTCCCATATCCGCAGGGTTTTATCTTCCCCGCCGGAAACAAGGGCCGTGCCGCAGTGGGAAAGGGCAAGGGCGTTGACTGCGCCTTTGTGGCCTGTAAGGGTGGCAAGGCATTTGCCGGATGGGAAATGCCAGTATTTGATGACTCCGTCTGCATCCGCACTTACCCCAAAGCGGCCCTGGCTGGTTATTTCCATTGCAAGCACAGGTGCGCGGTGGCCTGTGAGCATGAACTCCTTGGTACCGGTGGAAAGGTTCCACCAGCCAGCGGTGAGGGATTCGCCTGGCCACAGCGCGTGGATTCCATCAGCAGATACTCTTATGCAGGTGACCTGCTCCGCCGGATAAGTGGCTGCTCTTTTGCCGGTATTAAGGCTCAACAGGTGCACAAACTTTTCGCTGCCGCACAAAAGCTGGTCAGAGTTGCCCACAAGGGCCAGGGCCGTGATGGCATATCGGTCCGCCACGAACTCGGCAAGGGCCTGGCCGCTTACCGTGCTCCACACGCGCACGGTTTTATCCAGACCGCCGGTGAGCACTTTTTCGTTGTCAGGGTTTATTGCAACGCAGGAAACGCCGTCAGAATGTCCCCGGAGCGTATTCAGGCAGCGGCCTGTGGTAAGGTCCCAGCGCCGGGCTGTCATGTCGTAGCTGGCGGATATGGCCCACGGCGGGCCGCTTTGAGAAATGGCAAGGCCCCGTATTCGGTCCCTGTGGCCCTTGAGTTCAAACAGCATATTGCTGGAGACAAGCTTTTTGATGCGGCCCTGGGGTACGATTTTCCGGTAGAGTTCTATCACCTTTTCGTTTTCCGAAAAGTTTGCCTGCCGCCAGGCCAACATAAGAAGGTCATGGGCCTGGCGGTTGTGGCCTCTGTCGGCCAGAAGCTGTGCCTGGGAAAGCTTTTGCTCAAAGAGGCTTTTTTCAAGCAGCTTGAATTCGTAGCGCATGAGCCGCGAAAGGGAGAGGGGGGCGCGGTAGGACGGCTCCCATGCTGCCTCGAAAACCGACGCCCGATTTGCCGGGCCGGTCAGCAGTCCAATGTGTCCGTCCGCACACATGGAGGCATTCATCATCTGTGATTTATGGCAGGAAAGGGTGCGAAGGCAGCGGCCTTCCTCAAGCCGCCACATCTTGAAGGCTCCTTCTCTGCCCACGCTCACGGCAAAGCGGCCGTTTGCGCTCATGGCGACAGCCTGAACAGACCCTTCGTGGGCCAGAAATCGGCTCTCGCAGCGCCCGGATGTCAAATCCCAGATGCTCAATTCCCCTCTGGAGTCTCCCAGCAGTGCTTTTTTGCCGTCAGGCTGCATGGCCATGCAGTAAATGTGGCTGTGCGTGGAAAGGGCGGAGATTTTTTTGCCGCTTCCAAGCCCCCAGTAGTAGAGGGTGTTATCAAGGGAAAGGCTCAATGCAAAGTGAGCGTCTGCCGACATGGCCACCTGATGAATACGGAAAGTATGCTCCATGAAGCGGGCCAGAAGCTTCTGGCTGGAAAGATCCCAGTAGCACAGGGTCATATCCGTGCTGCCGGAAAGGGCAAAGCGCCCGTCTGCGGAGATGGCCACGCTTGTTACGGAATGGCCGTGCTCCTTCAATGTTGCAAGGCATGATCCTTTGGAAAGCTCCCACAGCTTGACCGTTCTGTCTGCTCCGCCGGAAATGCCCATGCGCCCGTTGCCTGAAATGGCCGCGCACAGCGCGCCGCCGGCATGGGCCTCCCACGATCCCAGGCGCTCGCCGGTGGCAAGCTGCCAGCAGGCCAGCCTGCCGCCAATTCCCGCAGAAAGGCCGTACCTTCCATCCGGCGAAACAGCCACGGAGGCCACAGCCTGCTCGTGGCCGTAAAGCTCGCGCACAAAACCGTTGCGGTTTATCACCTCATCGCCGAAAAGCTCCTCAAACCGCCCTGGCGAGCCGCGCAGAACCGCCCTTGCTGCATCCGGGTCGCCCATGTGGGCAAGAAAATGCGCGGTAAGCTCGCTCACCACTGTGGAGTTCTTGGGGTTCCCGCGGCAAAGGTTGAGCCTTTTAAGAACCTCCCTGTCGTCAATCTCCCCTTCATCGTATTGAATAAGGCCAAGGTTATAAACTGCATGGGGATTGCCAGGGTCTGCCTCAAGGGCCTGCTCTATGGCCCTGCGGCCCTCCTTTGGCTGGCCAAGCTCGATAAGGGAATAGCCCTGGTTGTTGAGTTCATCTGCCGCGGTATCAACAAGGTTGAGACGATAAGTGGGGGAATCTGCCCCGTAAAGAGCGCGATAAACCAGGTTAAGTTGTTCCCGCAGGGCTGCAAAGTCGCTAATCCGCTTTTTGCGTTCAAGGGCAATGCTGTCCAGAAGAATGTCCCTTAAGCCCGTAGGAAGGCCGGGCCGCAGATGGGCCGGATCCGGTGGCCTGTCGGACGGCTGGCGCTTTACCGGTGCGTATGGCCTTCTGCCTAAAAACATCTCCCAAAGGCACACGCCAAAGCTAAAGACATCCGATTCCCGCCATACACCCTGGGGCGCACGGGCATCCCTCTGGCGGGGGTCTTCCCATTGCTCCGGACTCATGTAGGGCGGTGTGCCCATGTGCGCGCCGGAAAGGGTGCCTCCTTCGCTGCCCTCCTCGTTTTGCCCTGTGGCTGCCGGATTTTTTGTTGAGGATCCCACAAGCCCGAAATCGCATATCTTGGGGCTGCCCTTTGAGGTCATGAGTATGTTTTCAGGCTTTATGTCCCTGTGAATCATGCCCTTTGCATGGGCTTTTTCCATGCCGTGGCAGACCTCTATGGCAAGGCGCAGGCCGTTTTTAAAATCTGCGGCCCTTTTGTCCATTATCCAGCTGCGCAGGGTGCCGCCATCCACAAATTCCACAAAGATAAAGGGAACCCCGCCGATGAGGCGTACAAAGTAGCAGTAGGCAATGTTGGGGTGCATACCCAGGCGGGTCCAGGCATCGGCCTCGCGGGTCACGCGGACAAGAAACTCCGGGTTTTCAAGCACCTTGGCTTTGGGTTGCTTCACGGCAAAATCAAGATTCTGGCCTTTGTCCCTTGCTATGTAAACAAAGCCCATGCCACCGGGAATCACCTTTTTCACCTCGTAAAGCCCGGCAATGTATTCACCCGGCGCAAAGGGCCTGGCTTGAGTCTTATCAAAGGAGCCGTCATCTGAAAGCACTGTCTCCGGCGGCTCGTGATCGCCATCCTGCTCCGGGATCGGTGCTTTTGCTTCCTTTGAGGAAAAGGGCCAGATTTTTGCCCATGTTGTCTTGCGGGTTTTATTGCCCAAAACGATTACTCCTGCGATCACTCCTGGTTGCTTGGACGAATTCTGGCGCAAAGAGCGCATATTTCGCGCTCGCCCGTGCTGGATATGCAGAAGCGGCAGACCGCCAGGCCGCAGACCTGGCAGCGCCCGTCAGCCTTCCAGGCAGGGTGGGCTGCGCACATTATGGGGCGAAGCACCTTTCCGCCTTTTTCCTCTGTGTGCTCTGCGGCAATGGCCGGAAAATCCATCATGAGCAGAAAGCCAAAGCGGTCAAAGGCTATGTGGTCGCCGTTTCGCAGTTTGACAGGGCTTTTTGGCTCAATGGCCGAGCCGTTTACATAGGTGCGGTTGGTGCTTTTTTCATCCGCAATAAAAAAGGAGCCTTTTTCAAAATAAAGCAGGGCATGGCGGAATGATATGGTGGAAAAGGGGATGACAATGCGGTTTTTATCGCTGCGCCCTATGGATACGGGACTGCTTCCAAGAGCCACAGGGCCTATGGAAACAAGCTCTCCCAAGGGCCGCAGCAAGGCATTGGGCAAGGGCCGGGAGGGCTTGCTGCCGTCTTGAGGCATTTCAACTGTTTTTTTGGAAAAAATTGGATTCATCGGCTTTTAACGGCGAAAAAATAATTGTAAATAAAACCGTAAGACCTTTAAGGATTATAATCTATTCAGTTTATCACAATCCGGCAAGACCATGCTCACAAAAATGTGAAGAGCAAAAAGAAAAACAGCGCGGCCTGGCTGGAACAACAAGCCAAAGCCACGCTGTTTTGTTTTTGGGCTGCTGCTTGGCATATCAGCAAGCAGTTTTACTTAAATGTCTTATGCGAGGGCTATTTGGCGGCCATCCCTTGTTAAAAGGGGAGGCTGTGCAGCCCTTACTCCAGCCCCATTGACTGCATAAGAGCCGAGTCAATTGCCCCTGTTTCCGCCATGCCATGATCCTTCTGGTAGCGCTTGATTCCCCAGAAGGTACGCGGGCCGAATAGGCCGTCAACTGCAAGTTCGTAATAGCCGCCCTCTTTGAGTTTGTTTTGCACGGCCATGATAAGCTCCTTGCGGTCCCATGTGCGGCGCTCCTGGGCAGGCTGCGCAGCAGGCGCGGGTGTTGCAGCGGGCGCAGGGCTTGCCGCAGAAGGAGGCGTTGCAGGCCGTGCAGCCGGAGCAGGAGTTTGAACAGTTGGCACAACCGGGGCTGCTGGCCGGGCGGCGGACCATGTTCCACGCACCTGCCTGCCGGTTCCGCGGTGCTCATCCAGGTAACCCAGCATCTCCTCCAAAAGCTCACGCGGATAAAGCTTGTCCACCATGTTGTCCCACAGGGGGCGGGTTTTTGCCTTTAAAATTTCAAGGTCCCTTGGGCTTGTCTCCACCTTGGTGAGGCCGTAATTATACATGGCCTCAAGGCCTCTTTCGTTGTCATCGCGCAACAGACGGCTGTATTCGTCCATCACTTTTTCGCGGATGTCGAAATAGGCCTGCTGATATTGATCGGGCAAAGCGTCCCATGCGCTGGAGGTAATCGCGATGACTGACGGCGAATAGCGAATTTTGATGGGGTTGATGTACTTTATGACCGTATAAAGCTGCGCGCCGACAACCCATAGGCCCGGGCCTATGGCTGCATCCACAACGCCCTGGCGGGTTGCTGACGAGATTTCCGGAACGCCCACTGTGATGGGCCGTGCGCCCAGCATCTTGAGCATCTCCGCTTCCAGCACGCCGTACCATTCAACAAAACGGACGCCCTGGAAGTCTTCAAGCTTTGCAATGGGCTTGTTTATCCCATATATCTGGTCGAAGTCCTGATCCACAAGGGCCAGCATGAAAAAGCCCCGCTCGCGGAAAAGGCCGTCAAAGGTGGCGCTCATGCGGGACTTTATGAAGTCCACCTCATTGTAGTTGTTGAAAAGGAAGGGAAGCTCCAGGATTGTTATTTCCGGGCAGACCAGGGCCGCGCCGCTGCCTGTGAAACCAGCCCCCTGGAGCTGGTTGATTCTCATTTTCTGGATGTATTCAGGCTCGTCTCCCATCACCCCGCCCCAATACACCTGGATTGCCATGTCGCCGTCCATGGCTTCCTTGACAGCCGGAAGCACAACACCCTTTATATGCCGCGCCCAGCCCACTCCATCCGGAGCAAGGGTGGCGAATTTCCAGCGGTGGCTGGCAAGCTGGCGCGGTTGGGCATGGGCCGGAATTACGGAAAGGAAAACAAAAAACCCTGCAAATAAAAGGGCTGAAAACCGGAAAAAAACTTTCATGAAAACCTCCCCCTCAAAAAAGGTTGCAACATACAGAACTGCTGGCAAAGCACAGCAAGAAAACAGACCTTGTTTTCAAAAGAGCCTTCTGCCTCCTTATATGAGAGGCTTCCGGCATCAAGACATTTTCCACCCGCAAGAGGCCTGGCAACCCCAGGGTTTTGCAGTTTTAAACACAAAATGATGCTGGCTGAATAAGTAGGAACCATTATGCCGAAATTTGCAATGCCCACCCAACAAGCCAGCATCAGCCGGAAAATGGCCCAGACTGGCCGAAAGCTGCTTGTTGCAATGGCTTCTGCATAAAATTTATTATTCAATTATAAACTACAAGGACCCCAAATGCAAGACTTATAAGACAAAATCCAATTACCTTGAGGGGCAGGCGATTTTGCCGTTGCAAGAAAAGGCCCAGATGGTAATCTGCAATCTGGCGCCCATAACTCCTAAAGCAGTTGCAACAGGCAGGGCGAACCTTTGATGGAGGCATGGGAATTGGCATCCTTTGACTTTTACAGCCTTGAGGAGCACACCGCCGACCTTTGCCTTAAAATCACCGGCAAAAGCCTTGAGGCGCTTTTTGAAAATGCCGCCCTTGCCCTTGTTGATCTCATCACCCCCGTGGAAGCGCTTTCGCCTTCGCTGACAGTGGATGTGGCCGTATCCGGCGAGGATGTAACAGATGTCATGGTGAACTTTCTTCGGGAAGTCTTATATCTTATCAACGGAAAGGGCCTTGCCCCCTGCCGGGTTAAAATTGAGCGGCTGCTGCCTGCGGAAATTTCGGCAAAAGTTGGTGTGGATGAAACAGGCCTTGCCGTAAGGGGCATGATTCAGGAGATAAAGGCCGTTACCTACCATGATGCCTCTGTGGAGAAAAAAAACGGCATCTGGCAGGCAAGGCTTATAATGGATGTGTGAGAAAAGGAGTGCAAATGACGGTACAGGCAAAACAAATCGCCCCTTTTTGCTGGGAGATAGAGCCTTTTGGCAATATGCGCGTGCCGGGCAGGGTTTATGCAGATGAAGGCCTGATGGCGATTCTTGAGCAGGAAAAGGCATTAGAGCAGGTGGCCAATGTGGCTCATCTGCCCGGCATTGTTACCGCCTCCTTTGCCATGCCGGATATTCACTGGGGATATGGTTTTCCCATTGGCGGCGTGGCAGCCTTTGATGCAGAAGAAGGCGTCATCTCCCCCGGCGGGGTGGGCTACGACATAAACTGCGGTGTGCGTCTGGCAGGAACGGGCCTTCTGGCAAAGGATTTGAAGGGAAAAGAGGACGCACTTGCAGACGCACTTTTTGCAAACCTGCCTTCAGGGGTTGGCTCCACAGGTTTTGTGAAGCTCAAGCAAAAAGAGCTTAAAAAAGTGCTGGAAAAGGGCGCAAAATGGGCTGTTGAAAACAGCATGGGGTTTGCGGAGGATATTGAGCGCACCGAGGAAAATGGATGCATGGCGGATGCTGATGCTTCCGCTTTGAGCGAAAGGGCGGTAGAAAGGGGCCTCAAGCAGCTTGGAACCCTGGGCAGCGGCAACCATTTTGTGGAAGTGGGCCTTGTTGATGAGGTTTTTGATGAAGCGGCAGCAGGGGCTTATGGCCTTTTTGCGGGTCAGGTCACGGTCATGCTTCACAGCGGCTCGCGGGGGCTGGGATACCAAGTATGTGACGACAACCTTGCCACAATGCGGAAAAATGCTCCAAAACTCGATTTTGTCCTTCCGGATCGCCAGCTTTCCTGCGCGCATATCAACAG
>JASEHB010000099.1 GCA_030018745.1 Desulfatibacillaceae bacterium
ATGGCTTTTTACACCGGGGTTTGTGTAAATCCGCTCAAGGTTGAACTTTTTAAGCTCAAAAAGGGCCTCGGAAACATGGGGCGAAAAGCCTATGTGGGGCTTTTCCACCGAGTTTTCAATTATATCCGTGACAAGGTTGTGAACAATGGTCCCGTTGGTGGAGCCAAGCACCTTTGTGCAGCGTTTTGGTATTTCATCGCGCTTTATAAGAGAAAGGCGGATTGCGTCTTCAATGTCCCGGCCTATGTAGGCGATTGTGTCTGCCATGCGCACAACGCAGCCTTCCGCTGTCATGGGAATAAGCGCCAGGGCCGGGTTTAGCTTCTTGGCCTGCATGGCGGCTTCCAGGTCAGCAAAGGTTCGCGATCTTTCCGGCGCAAGCTTCTGATTATGCACCTCCCCGTCATGGCAGAGAATGCCGTCCAGGGTCTGGAGGGTCAGATTCCAGCCCCTGCCTTCCCTCTCCACCTTGTCCAGAAAGACAACACTCTGAATGTTATGGAGAAAGGCCCCTATGCCATGCTTCTGGCAGAGGGTCGAAAGATGGGTCTCTCCATCATGGCCAAATGGAGCATGGCCAATGTCGTGCCCTAAAGCAATGGCCTCGATGAGATCTTCATTAAGGCGCAGAAAACGGCCGATTGTGCGGGCTATTTTGCTCACTAGCTGCACATGCAAAACCCGATGGGTGATGTGGTCGTTTTCAATGAGGTAAAAGACCTGGGTTTTGTCAATGTAGCGGGTGTAAGCCCGTGAATGGAGAATGCGGTCCACATCCAGGGAAAAGTCCTGGCGGTAGCCTTTTTCCACCACCTCTTCCGGGGTTCGGCGCAGGGCATCCTGGGTAAGAGTCGCCCTGTCGGACAGCTCGCGCTTTTCGCGGGCAGCAAGTTGAGCCTGAATTTTCTTTAAAAAGGCCGGGTTGGCCCGAATGTCAGATTTTACCATTTTCAAGCAAGTCTTCCATAAGTTTAAAGTAGTCAATTCCTGCTGCTTTTAGACCCAAAGTTCCGTATTTCATGTTGGCTTCCAAAATCACGGGGCCATTATTTGCCATTCTCACATCCAGGCCCGTGTCATCAAAGCCGCAGGCATTGGCAGCATCCACTGCCAGATTTACGGCCCTTTGGGGTATGTTGTCAAAACTTATTGATGCCCCCTGGCTCAAATTTGCTGCAAAAGCGCCCTTTTTTGCGATCTTCCAATAGCTGATCACAGCCTTGCTTCCGATGACAAGCACCCGCAGGTCCCTGTCTGCCGGTATGTACTCCTGAATGTAGGCTGCATGGACCTTGTTGCAGTAATCGGCAAGCTCACGGTTGGTTTGGATAAAAAACACCCCTTCCCCCCTGGCCGAGCCTCTGGGGATTTTTGCCACAAGGGGCAGGGAAAAATCCTTTAAAATCTGCCTGTGGTTGCGCGGCCCGTAATAGATGCGGGTGCGCGGGTGAGCAATTCCAAGGCTCAAAAAAAGCGCGGTCTGGCTTATTTTATCCAGAGCAAAGCGATAATTGGACGGGCTTGGGAAGCTTGGTTTTCCTGCTGCTGCAAAAATGGCGGAATAAAAGGAGCTTGGGTAGTAGATTCTTTTTGCGGTTCTTATAAGCTCCTGCTCTTTGGAAGAATAATCAAAAAAATTGGGTTTTACGCCAAGAGTTATTACATTGGCGCAGCGGCACAGGCGCGAGCCTAAAGCAATGAAGGGGCCGGGCATTTTTGCCTGCATTATGAAGGGTTTTAAAATGGAGCGGTCTTTTCCTGCCTTGGCCTTTGGGGTAAAACTTTCGGGTTGCGAATTTCCGTTAAAAGAAAAAACGAAGCGAGAGGCCAATGTCATCAGGGCCGCCTGGGCCGAAGGTGCGCTCGAAAAACCAGGCCCTGCCGCTGCTGTCTGCAATGTAAACCGTTGAGCAGCGGGTGCCGTAGTCAGGTGTTGAAACAAAGAGCGATGAAAGCGCCCGCTCCCATTCCAGGCCCACCCCAGTATCTGGCAGCTTGCTGTCAGGGGCAGGGGCGGTATCTGCCAGAAGCCGGAAAAAAGGCTCCGGGTCAGGCTCTTTTCCTGCCTTAAGGCCCTTTAACAGCCCCGGCATGGCGGCCCGGCCCTTAAAAACCTTGGGCCAGGGGGTATCCAGGGAAGCATTGGAAAGCCCGTGTATGCCAGGAGTTATCGCCTCAATTTTCCCTGTCTGGCTGGAAAAGCAGAAAAGGCCGTCCGGCCAGCCTGCAACCATATTGAAGGGGTTGTAGTTTCCAGCCCTTGTCAAAATCTTTTCAAAAAAGGCTTCGGGTACAATTTCTGCACCCAGAAACTCCAGTGGCAGCATTCCCCGGCTTGTGGCCTTTTCCTTTAATGCCTTTGGATCGCGGATATTGGTTACAAGGGCAAGGCGCCTGTTTTTATTAACGCCCATCCAGGTTCCGAGTCCGGAAAAGTCCTGGCCTGCAAGAATTTCCAGCCGGTACTCCGGCCAAAAATAAGCGGGCCGGGATCTCCGTTTGAAAAACTCATCCCGGTTGCCTGCCAGCACCAGCGGAAAATCGCTGCTGGCTCCGTATGCTATTATCCACAGACACATGATTGACATATTAGCGCAAAAAAACCAAAACTCAACAGCATAAAAATTGCAGGGCAGGGGCTTTTTTGGTAGATAGTTTAAAAATGGTCTTCAAGGGCCAAAAGAATTTTTCTTGCAAAGCCGTGGAGCGGTCAGAGAGGGGTGGTTTTCGTGAAAACCTCTTCAAGTAAGGCCCGCACTTTCCATTTTCCTCCCATGAACTGGGGCGTTTCCCCGTGCAGAAAATGCAGACCATGACAAGGGCTTTTTTTTCATATCTGCTGGCAATTTTGCTTGTGACAGCGGGTGCGGGCTGCGGCATAAAGGGGCCGCCAATACCCTTAAAAAAGGAGCCGCCGCCCCAGGTTGTTGATCTGGATGCCAGGCTTGAAGGCGACAGGGTGATTCTTGTTTGGGGCCTGGGAAAGGAGGGTGACCAGATTGAGGCTGCCCATTTTGTGGTGATGCGCCATTGCGAGCCTGCCCAAAGCCCGGAATGCCCTGCCTGCCCAAAGCGGTTTGTTAAGGCAGGGCAGGTAAACGCTCCGGCAGGGAGCGTGGCCTCCGAGCACTCAAAACTTTCATTCGCTGATACCATAAGACCCGAAATGCGCTGCCATTACAAGGTTTATCCGGTAAGCGCCAGGGGGCTTGCGGGTAAGGACTCACCTGTAAAAAGCATCACAGCCCTTCATTGAGAAGGAAATCTTTGGCCTTTATCCACTTTTTTAACCTGTCGGAAATGAGCGCCCCATGGAAAAGCCCCTTGTTTTTTACAAGATGACCGGTGCGGGAAACGACTTTATTTTTTTGAACAACTTCAGCCTGCGGATTGCCC
Source organism: Desulfatibacillaceae bacterium (assembly GCA_030018745.1). Classification (GTDB taxonomy): domain Bacteria; phylum Desulfobacterota; class Desulfobacteria; order Desulfobacterales; family Desulfatibacillaceae; genus JAGVAW01. The sequence continues at coordinate 3,397 of JASEHB010000099.1, forward strand.
ACCAAAAGGGGCCGGAACTGGCCCGCGCCCTTTGCCCTCGGGGAATTAGCGTGGGTGCGGACGGGCTTGTTCTTCTTGAGCCTTCAAAAAAGGCGGATTTTGCCTGGCGCTTTTTCAATGCAGATGGCTCCGGGGCATCTGCCTGCGGCAACGGATCAAGATGCGCGGCAAGGCTTGCCCATTATCTGGGCATTGCCGGGAAAAAATTAACCTTTGAAACCGGCGCGGGAATTGTGGAGGCCTCTGTTGAACCCGATTCGGTGAGGGTCTCTCTGGCCGAGCCTTCCCCAATTCAGCTTCTTGGCATAAATGCGGGCGGAAAAGATTATTCCGTGAGCTTTGTTGATACGGGTGTTCCCCATGCGGTTGTGCAGGTGGAAGCTGTTGCTGCTGTTGATGTTGAAAATCAAGGCAGAGCAATTCGTTTTCACACAGCCTTTGCCCCGGAGGGCACAAATGTTACCTTTATGCAGATTATGCCGGGCAATGAAATAGACATACGCACCTACGAGCGCGGGGTGGAGGGCGAAACCCTTGCCTGCGGTACAGGGGCTGCGGCAGCAGCCTTGGTGGTCGCCCAAAAAGGCGGCGTTCCATCGCCTATTTTGGTCAAAACCCGCAGTAACATCGAGCTTAAAATTCATTTTTTGCGGGAAGGACAAAAATTTTACGGAGTTTTTCTTGAAGGCGAAGCCCGCATGGTTTACACAGGAGAGCTGTCTGAAGAAACCATGCGCAGCCTGAAACTTTGAAACAACAAAACCTTTGCCGCAAAGAAACGAGGAAGCATGAAGCCCTTTGAACCTGCTGACAGAGTTAAAAACCTTCCGCCCTACCTTTTTGCACAGATAGACAAGAAAAAGGCCCAGCTAAAGGCCCAGGGCGCAGACATAATAGACCTGGGGGTAGGAGACCCGGATCAGCCCACACCCGGCCACATCATCAAATCCCTGCAAGAGGCCGCAGCAGACCCGCGTTATCACCGCTACCCGTCATATTCGGGCATGGGCGTCTTTAATGAATCCGTGGCCCGCTTTTACAAAAGGCGCTTCAATGTGAGCTTAAATCCCAGGAACGAGGTCATTACCCTCATCGGGTCCAAGGAGGGCATCGCGCATCTGCCCCTTGCCGTGATCAACCCCGGCGATATCGCCCTTGTGCCCACACCTGCCTATCCTGTGTATTCCGTGGCTGTATCCTTTTGCGGGGGGGTAAACCATTTCATGCCCCTTGTGGAGAAAAACGGCTATCTGCCGGATTTTTCTGCCATTCCAAAGGATATTGCCCAAAAAGCCAAGCTGATGTTTTTGAATTACCCCAACAACCCCACCTCTGCGGTTGCAAGCCAGGACTTTTTTAAGCAGGTGGTGCGCTTTGCAAAGGAAAACAGCATAATTGTCTGCCACGATGCAGCCTACACGGAAACATATTTTGACGGCTATCTGCCTCCAAGTTTTCTGGAAACACCCGGAGCGCGGGAAGTTGGAATAGAGTTTCACTCCCTTTCCAAGACCTACAACATGACAGGCTGGCGGATTGGCTTTGCTGTTGGCAACGCAGATATAATCGCAGGGCTTGGCAAGGTTAAGAGCAACATTGATTCCGGGGCCTTTGATGCGGTTCAGATGGCCGGCATAACAGCCCTGGACAGCGACCAGGACTGTGTTGAGCAAATGCGCGCCCTTTATGCCAGACGCCGGGAGGTTTTGGTTGAAGGCCTTAAAAGCGCGGGTTTTTTGCCTATGAGTCCAAAGGCCACCTTCTATGTGTGGACAAAGGTTCCCAAGAGTTACAGCTCTGCGGATTTTGCGGAGCTTCTTTTATCAAAATGCGCCATTGTGGTAACACCGGGCAACGGCTTTGGCGAGCCGGGAGAGGGCTACTTCCGCATGACCCTGTGCCTTAACGAGGAGCGCTTGGCCGAGGCTGTTGAGCGAATAAGGGGTCTTGGCCTTTAATGAGCGGCACAGCCCGGCAAAAAGCCCTGTGGCGCAGGGCCTATTTGGGTTTTGGGGCTAACCTGGGCAACAAGGATGCCAACTGCAGGGCGGGCTTGGGCCTGCTGGCAGCATCCCCCGGTGTTTTTTTGAGTGCGGTTTCCGGCTTTTACAACACCGCACCCATGCACATTGAAGATCAGGACTGGTTTGTCAACGGAGCGGCGCGCATTGAAACGCGCCTCTTGCCAAAAGAGCTTCTTGGTCTTTTAAAGGACATCGAAAAAGCTGTTGGCCGCAAGCCAAACGGCCTGCGCTATGGCCCCAGGGTTCTGGACATGGACATACTTATTTTTGAAGGCGTTATTACAGAAGATGAGGGCCTTGTCCTGCCCCACCCAAGGATGCATGAGCGGCGCTTTGTGCTTGCTCCGCTTTGTGATATAGGCTGTCTTGAAGTTCATCCGGTTTTAGGGCAGACTTTTGGGGAGCTTCTAGACTCTCTGGATCCATTCGAGCAAAAGGTGGTTTCCCGGTGATAAGGCTTATTATAATAGGAGCGCTGCTTTACCTGGCCTGGCGGTTTTTTCGCACGGCCTTTGGACAAGGTCCGGCTAACATCCCCCAGGGCAAGCAGCCGGTGGGCCAGATTGACGATGTGATGGTTCAGGACCCACAGTGCCAGGTCTATTTTCCCAAGCGGGAGGGCTTTGCCGCAGAAGTGGACGGACAGACCCATTACTTTTGCAGCGAAAAATGCAGGGATGAGTTTCTGGCGGGCCACAAGGCAAAATAATCGCAAGGTTTTCAGGTTCGGTTTTTAAAAACCTCAACAGCTTTATTGGATTTTTCAAGGAGAAGGATATGCAGTTTTTCATAGACACGGCAAACATTGACGAGATTAAAGAGGCTTACAGCATGGGCGTTGTGGATGGCGTTACCACCAACCCTTCGCTCATTGCAAAGGAAGGCAGGCCCTTTGAGGAGGTTATCCGCGAAATCTGCGAGGTTGTGGACGGCCCCATCAGCGCGGAGGTGATTGCCGTAAAGGCTGATGAAATGATAGCCGAGGCACGGCAGATAGCCCAGATTCATGAGAACATTGTGGTGAAAATTCCCATGACCGCTGATGGGATAAAGGCCACTGCCACCCTTTCCAAAGAAGGCATCAAGACCAATGTCACGCTTATCTTCTCGCCATTGCAGGCCCTTGTTGCGGCAAAGGCCGGGGCCACCTATGCCAGCCCCTTTGTGGGCCGGCTGGATGACATTGCCCATGATGGAATGCAGCTCATTGAGCAGATGGTGACCATATACAACAACTATGCCTTTGACACCCAGGTGCTTGTGGCCTCCATCCGCAACCCCATTCATGTTCTGGATGCAGCTTTAATGGGCGCTGATGTGGCTACAATACCCTTTGGCGTGATATTGAAGATGATGAAGCACCCATTGACGGACAAGGGCCTTGCCGCATTTTTGGCAGACTGGGAAAAATCCCAAAAAAAATAGCTGCACACACTTACAGATGGGCTGCCCAAAGAACCCAAAGAAAAAAGGGCATGGAATATGGGCTGGAAAAAACTGCATAAGAGCGCTTGGATTCATCCCAACACCATAACCCTGTACCGCATCCTTGCAGTTCCAGCAGTGGTGGTTCTGCTGCTGTGGGATTACAAAATCACCTGCTTTGCGGCAGCCCTTGTTTTTACAATTGCAGCCATAACAGACCTTCTTGATGGCTATCTGGCCCGGCGCCTTGGCCTTGTGTCCAACCTGGGCAAGTTTTTGGACCCCCTGGCAGACAAGCTTCTGGTAATATCCGCGCTTATAATGCTCACGCACAAGCAGTGGGTGGACGGCTGGATTGTGTGTATAATAGTTGGCAGGGAAATAGCCGTGACCGGCCTGCGGGGAATCGCCGCAGAGCAGGGCGAGGTGATAGCTGCAGAAAGGCTTGGAAAAATAAAAGCTGTTTTTCAGATAGTGGCCACAGTGCCACTTATGATTCACTACAAATATTTTTTTGTGGACTTTCACCTTCTGGGAACCCTGCTTCTCTGGGTGGCCCTGGTCCTGACTGTGGCTTCCGGTGTCAGCTATTTCGCCAATTTTTTCCGTATTTTTAAGCAGGGATCCAGGCCTGGACCCCAATAATGCCTGGGTTTGTAAAATAAGGGGGAGTTTTTTCGGCTGCTCCGGCCAACAAAAACAAACAAAGGTGTTGACAAGTCCATCCTTTGCAGATTAAAAAAGCCCCGACTGAGCGGGAATAACTCAGCGGTAGAGTG
>JASEHB010000100.1 GCA_030018745.1 Desulfatibacillaceae bacterium
CATCCAAAAAGGTGAAGGGAGCATTGAAAACCTCGCAAACAGGGGGTTGTGTGCGGCACCTTAAAAGGCATTGTGCGTTTTTGTTTGAAATAAGCTCGCTCACCCTTTTGTTTTGCGTCCAGGCAATGGCGCTGGCGCAGGCTTTATTGCTCATAGTTTTTCTCCTTATTTATTGGAAGGAGCTATTATTTTTGTAAGTTCCAGGCATGGGGGGCCAGCCCGTAAAAAAGCGCAAGCAGGCCGTAAAGCTCCGGAGCCTTGGCCTTGAGCTTCTGCGGAGTCTGAAAAAATGTTTCTGTTGCAACTGCAAAAAACTCCGCAGGATTCGATGCCCCGTAGTCATCCAAATCTGTCTGGCGCTCCGCTTTCAGGTCGCTTTCAAGTTTTTCGTAGCTTCTATTGAAAACCTCTTGCCATTTTTGGGCCATCTGAAGGTTGGGCATGGGCGGCAGGCCATCCGCCTCGCTGTTCTGCGCGTCAAGCTGGTGAGCAAACTCGTGGAGAATGACATTTGTGGCCTCATCCGGGTTAGCCATTTCATGCTCAACCTGATCCCAGGCAAGCACAAGGGTTCCCTGTTCCCAGGATTCGCCCACCCAAACAGCATCGCTTTTCACCACAAGATCGCCTATTGCCTCCTCCTCGCAAACCCTGTAAGCCCCCGGATAAATCACAATGCTTTTAAGAAGCGGAAAGACCTCTTTTGTGCGGCTGCCCAGAAGCAGCATACAGGCCTGGGCCGCCACAGTCAGGCGGACAGAATCTGTCATCACAAAACCGCCTGCACCCTCAAAATTCTTTTCATCCAGAAAAATGTTCACAAGCCCGTGCAGGGGGGCCTTCAACTCCTGGGGCAGGCTGCGGTAAAGGGGCACGGTTTTTTCCAAAAGCTTCTGCCACTCCCCTGGAAAGGGCTTTTCAAAAAGCGCCGCGCGCCGACGGCTTTTGGCGGCCCTATCAAAAAAGAGCATGGCCAGCACAAGAAGCACTGCGCCAAAGATGAGCAACAGGCCCATGAAAAAACCCAAAAAACAGGTGAATGGATAAGAGCCGATGGCCTGGCCCTGGTGATAAAGAGCCTGCCAGGCAAAACGCCCCAAACCGGCTGGCTTTTGATTAAAGGATAATTACCCCAGAAAGCCTTAAAGTGCAAGGCAAGCAGGCAATCAGCCCGCTTTGGGGCTGCCGGTTTTGCAGGGCCGTTTCTGTTGTGCAAGAATAAACGCTTGGGCAAATAAAAAGCCGCCCATGCCTTGCAGAAGCAGGGGCGGCCTGAATGCAGGCAATTAGAAATCCTGTTGCCTGAAATTGCGGTTTGGCGCTTTTCTACCTGAACAACCTTTTTATGGCATCCACAGGATCCTGGGGGCTGGCTTGCTCACCGGCCTTGGCGTCCCCGCCCTCCTGGGGCGGCCGGGTCTGCTGCGGCATTATGCCGGGCAGCAGCCCCCTAACTTCCTGGGGCAGGGCCTCTGTTATTCTCTGCTGGGCCTCGCCTGTCCTGCTCTGCACAAGAGATTGGGCCAGGGCCTTCACATCGGGCCTGTAGGAAAGCTTTTCAAAGCTTCCCACAATGGCAATGGGAACAGGCAGGGTGGAAAGGTTAATTCCGCCTATGCTGCCCAGCCCCTGCAAAGCCTGGGTGGCATTGGCCTGTATGAGGTAATCCACGGTTTTGCTGGCCAGATCCGCCTGGCCCTGGCCAGAGATGTTGAACAGGGGCGAGGCAAGAGCCAGGTTCGAGTTCTTGGCAATGCCCTGTTCAATGCCGATATTTGCGGAAAGGGACACAAAATCGGTCTGGCCCCGGCTGCCGTCTGTGGCCTGCGACTCGCCCTTAACCATTGCCCAGGCCCCGCGAACAAGCTCGGCAACATTTATGCCCTTTACAGTGCCGTTTTCCACCAAAAAGGCTGCATTGCCGCCCAGGCTTTTAAGCAACTGGGTGGTTGTGGCCCCGCTGGCGGAAATATCAGCAGAAAAACGGCCAAGCCCTGTAAGGGTCTCCTTGCCCAAAAAGTCGGCAAGCAAAGGCCCAAAGGAAATGGCATCAGCCTTTGGCGCAAAGTTTATTTTAAGAGGACTCTGCCTTGCATCAACAGTTGCCGTGGCGGCGATTTTTCCCTGGTAGAAATCTGCATTCAGGTTTTCAAGACGAATAAGGCCATTTTTGGCGGTTATTCTCACGGAAGCATTTTTTGTGGTTATTTTTTTGACAACAAGCTCGCCCAAGCGGGCGCTGCCGACAAGATTGAGCTTTTTAAGCGCCTCAATGGGAATTTCCTGCTCTGTTGAAGGCTCCTTTTTGCCTGCATCCTTCTGCTTTTGGCTGTCAGTTGACGGGGGCAGATAGCGGTCTGCATTTAAAGAGTCCGCCTCAACATCAAAGCTTATGGCCGGGTTGGAGAAGTTTGTTATTGAAGCCCTGCCCAAAAGGGTGGTGTCATCAAGCTTGGTATTTATGTCGGCAAGGCTGATACTGTCCCTGCCGCCTGAAAAGGCGGCTTTGGCCTCTAAAGATGAAAGGGCTTTGGAATCTGAAGTCTCAAGGGTAATTCCAAGTTTTGCCAGCAGGTTTTTAAGGTTGGTTTTTTCAAGAGAAAGGTTGCCTGTGTAGGCAATGTCTGAATCCAGGCCTTTTACAACGGCGCTTGCCTTAATTTTTGCCCCGGCTGCGTTTGCCAAAAGCTCGCTTATGTTAAGGGTGCCTGCCTTGTTGTCCAGAACCGCCCTTACAAGAAGCTGGCCTTCCTGCCTTTGACCCGGCACGGCGCTGCCCGAAGCGTCAAAGCTTGCTTCCAGGGGCTTTAAGGCAAGGGTTTGGGCTTTGGAGTCAAAGGCCAGCAGGCCTTTGGCTGATATTGCCAGGGTCACTTCCGGCTCGCTTGCCACAAGGGTGAGGCCTGCAGAAAAGGAAACATCCTTGTTTTGCTCAATGGCCCCGGTTGAAAGACTTAATCCCCTCACCTCATATTCTGCGCCTGCCTTTGCATCATTGTAGAAAAGCCTTCCCTCTGTCACTTCAATGCCTTCAAGGGAAAAATCCTGCATTTCAAAGCCATCACCTTCTTCTGCGGGTTCGGGCCTTGCCGAAGGTTTTTGTTCGGATGCAAGCCTGTCAGCAATATCCTGCCAGTTGTTTTGGCCCTGTTCATTGACAGCAAGGTTGGCCTCCAGGCCATTTAGGCTCACCTTGCCCACCCTTATCTGCTTTTTTAACAGAGGCAGCAGCTCAATTTTTGCAGAGGCGGATTCAATGGCAAACATGGGGGCTTTGTTAAAACCCGGAGCGTTTTCCAGGGCCAGGGCAGGAAGCTCCACCCCAAGGCGCGGAAAAAGGGAGAGAGACAAGTCCCCGTCAATGGAAAGCTTCCTGCCTGTTGCATCAAGCACGGCGGCGGATATGCGATCCTTGTGATCATTGGGGTCGAAAACAAAGGCAACCCACGCAAACATGGCGGCCACAATAATAAAGACGGCAGCAAAAACCCCTGCAATGACCTTGAGCAAAGTTTTCATGGCGCTCCCCTTTGTTCTGGCCCTAAAAACTGGGCAACAGCAGGATGCAAAAAACCCTATCCCAGCAAAAGATGCGAGCAGGCTTCAGGCTACTTGCTTAAAATGCTTCCTATGTTTCCGAACACCTTTTTTATAAGGTCAGTTCCACGGGCTACAGGGTCCTGGCGGATTTTTTGCTCCTCAACAGCCATTATAACGAAAAAGCCGTCCAAAGCCTTTTCGGTGACAAAGGAATCCAGATCCGGAGTAAACGAAGCAACAAGGGGAGAAAAAGCCTGGGTCCTGTCAACCATCAGCTTGTAATAGTGGGTGACTTGGGCCTTATCCGTTGCCTGCTGAACAATTGGCTGAATTTGTGCAAAAAGGGCTTGGCCCGTTTTATCGCGGAAATACTCTGTGGCTGCATTTTGGGGGCCTGTGAGGATTTTTGCCGCATCCTCAATGCTCATGGCGGATATTGCATCGGCAAAGATTCCGGTCACCTTGGGAATGGCTGTTTCCGCAGCCCGGTTCATGCTTTCAATGAATTGATCCGCCAGATAGCCCTGGCCCATTTTCCGCAAAAGCTGCTCGGCCTGTACAAGCCTTTGGGGCATGGGTATTCGCACAAGGTCGTTGCCCAAAAAGCCGTCTTGGCGCCCAAGCTGACTTACAGTGACATTCACCGCCTGAATGAGGGCGTCCTTTATTCCGCCGGTCATTTCCAGGGTGGTAAGGGTTTGGGCCTGGGTGCTTGCAGGCTTTTGCTCCGGCGCTTTTGCCGGGGTCGGCTCTGTGGAAACCCTCTCCTGCTGCTGTGCCCCGCCGAATATGCTCTTCAAGCTGTCCAGCCAGCTTGCATGGGCAGGGGCGGATAAAGCGGCAAAAACAGCAAGGCAAAGGGCCATAATCAAAAAGCTGCGAAATAAGTTTTTCATGCCTGTTCCTTAAATAAAAAAGGCTGTTGGCGAATATGAAAGCAAATCTTTCCACTTATTTTTATAAAGTAAGTCCAACCACAGGGCTTGTCTATGATAAATTCCGGCGGTCTAAAAAAAATCAAGGCCAAACAGACGCTTATGGTAAAAGGACTTCCGCCAAAAAGGCGTAAAGGCCAATTGAGATTGACAAAGCTGGATAAGGAATATACTATTTTGTGGCATATTGCATCAGTTTGGCGCTTTTAGCATCAAAATGACTTTAGCCCAAGGGGGCAGCCATGGGAACCAAATCCTTACGAATTGATGAAAGCCTTGTTATTCAGGCCCAACGGCAGGCGAGAGTGGAGCATCGGTCCATAAATGAGCAGATTCAATATTGGGCGAAACTGGGCAGGGCCATTGCTTCCAAAATAAGTGCTGCGGATGCCTTTTCAGTAACCCAGGGTCTTAAAGAGATCCACCTGAAGCCATCTGCTAGCATTTCCGTTGATCCCGATGCTGTTTTGAATGCGCTTGAGGCTGATAGGGCAAGGGGCTTTTCCGGCAAGCCGGTTACAACTGCACCTTTTTATTTTGAGGCCAGCCAAAGCAAATCCGGACTTCTGGACAAGGTTAATACCCGGACAGGGGAAAGGCAGACCGGAAGGTTCAAAGACGGCAGATTTGAGGCTGTCTGATGGCAGGCACAAAGCAAATATGGGTTCTGGCCGGAGGAAACGGCGCGGGCAAATCCACTTTCTTCAATCAATATCTCTCCCAACACGGCATCAGGTTTGTCAATTCCGATCTGATTGCAAGAGAACTTGACCCGGATAACCCGGAGCAGGCCAGCTACGAGGCCGCAACCCTGGCAGGCCAAATAAGGGAAGACTTAATAAGGCAGGGCATTTCCTTTTGCTTTGAGACTGTCTTTTCCCACAAATCCAAAATTGACTTTTTAGCCCAGGCCAAAGCTTATGGGTATTCAATCATTCTGATTTACATCCACCTGTTTGCCCCCTGCCTCAATGAAGCCCGCGTTCATCAGCGCGTTACCCAGGGGGGGCATTTTGTTCCTGCAGAAAAAATTCTCTCCCGCATTCCAAGGGCCATGGAGAATGTGAAAACAGCCCTGCCTTTGGCAGATGAGGCCTGGCTTATGGATAATTCTTCGGGAAAAGACCGTTTCAGGCTGGTTTTAAGAATCAGATCCGGGATATGCGTCAAGAAGGTTGAACCTTTGCCGGATTGGGCGGCTTATTTGCTTTCCGCCCAATAAAATCAGCAAAAAAAATGGCGGAAGTGCATGGGAATCGAACCCACCCGGGACGGGATTAGCGCCCCACACCGGATTTGAAGTCCGGGAGCCCCACCAGTGAGCTGTGCACTTCCGCAACAAACTTGAATAGGTTATTATAGGCCTGCTGGCTTGTCAACGCCCAGGCTTGTGCATAATCAGCACGGATGCGTTTTTTAACCGGAACAGGAGGCAGCAGCGGGCGCAAATTTTCTTTGCATAAAGGCCCGGCCGCACCAAAGCAGGCCAAACAACCCTTTGCGCTCCGGCTTGCGCTCCAGCCCGCACTCCGGTATGCAGTCAAGGTTGCTTTAATGGGTGAAACCAACATTTTTAAAAGGCTTTATTTAAATGATAAATTCAAAAAGGCTTGCATCAACATTTGTGGAGCTTGTGAAAATTGATTCAGTTTCCCGCCATGAGGCAGCCATTGCAAAGCATCTTGCAGAGCGCCTTAAAGCTTTGGGCTTGACAGTTGCCTTTGATGATGCAGCCAGAAAGCTTGCCAGCCAGGCCAATAACCTTGTGGCCCGCCTGCCCGGCGATGATAAAGCCCTGCCGCTTGTCTTCTGCGCCCACATGGACACAGTTGAGCCGGGCAAAAATGTAAAGCCGGTTTTTAAAGACGGCATCTTTAGAAGCGATGGCACCACGATTCTAGGTGCTGACGACAAGAGCGCCATTGCAATCCTGCTTGAGGTTTTAACGGCCATCAGGGAAAATGACATCCCCCACTGCCCGCTTGAATTTGTTTTCACCGTATGCGAGGAGGCCGGGCTTTTGGGTGCAAAGAATCTGGATTTTGATCTGGTGAAGGCGCCCTTTGGCTATGCCCTGGATACGACCGATGTGAACAGCCTTGTTGTGAAAGCGCCTTCTGCAAACCGCCTTCAATTTACGGTTATAGGCAAGGAGGCCCATGCAGGCATGGCTCCGGAAAAGGGCATTAACGCCATAATACTTGCAGGCAAAGCTCTTGCCGAAATAAAAACAGGCCGCATTGACAGCGAAACCACCTGCAACATAGGGCTTATATCCGGCGGGGTTGCCACCAACATTGTGCCCAACAGGGTTGTCATAAACGGCGAGGCCAGAAGCCACAATGAGGACAAGCTGGAGAGGGTTACAGCAGGCATGGTGGCTGCCTTTGAAAAGGCAGTATCCCAGGCAAGGGCCGATTCTGCGTCCAATGACGGCCTGCCCCGGCTGGAAATTTGTGTGGAAAAGGATTTCACCCGCATTGACATTGACACCAATCACCCTGTGGCGCTCCTGGCGCAAAATGCAGCGGCAAACCTGGGCCGCAATCTTGCCTTCAAAACCGGGGGCGGCGGCTCGGACGCCAATGTCTTCTGCGGCCAGGGCATTGTAATGGGCATACTTGGCACAGGCATGGAAGATGTACATTCGGTCAATGAATCCGTATCGCTTACAAACATGGTAAAGGCCGCTCAACTGGTTCTGGAGATAATCCGCCTTCACACAAAACAGGGTCAGGGCCACAAATGATAGCTTATTTTGACTGCTTTTCGGGCGTTTCCGGAGATATGACCCTTGGGGCGCTCATTCACCTTGGCGTGCCGGTGGAGGCCCTTGCCGCAGCCCTTGCCGGTATGCCGCTTGAGGGTTTTGAGCTTTCGGCGGAAAAAACGACTGACAGCGGCATATCAGCCATCCGCGCCATTGTGAAAACTGCACCTTCCGGCCATGCCAGGCATTTGTCCGATATTGAAAAAATCATCAGCCGTTCAGAGCTTTCCTTTGCTGTAAAGGAAAGGGCACTGGCTGTTTTCCGGCGACTGGGCATGGCCGAGGCTGCTGTTCACGGAATAGACATTGAAAAGGTTCACTTCCACGAGGTTGGAGCCATTGATGCCATTGTGGATGTGGTCGGA
>JASEHB010000101.1 GCA_030018745.1 Desulfatibacillaceae bacterium
CAGCCAGGGGCTTTTATTGAGGGAAAAGCCATACTCCGCCATCTGGAACCACCCTGTACGCCGGTGGGAGGGGGGAAAAGGCTCTTTTCCCTGGAGCAGCCAGGGGCTTTTATTGAGGGAAAAGCCATAAGCTGCCATCTGTACCCGCCCTGTACTCCGGTGGGTAAAGGGAGAAAGATTCGTAGGTTGGGTGGTTCTTGCGCTTAACGCGCAAGGTTCACCCAACAAAACCACGCCCAGGACGGCAAGGGCGTTAAGGGAAAAAAGGAAACAGCCCTTTTGTCGGGATGGCCAATCCGGAAAAAGGCTCAAGGCTTCCCGCCTTCTCTTGGGCCGGATTTAATCGCCCGAAATAGGAGCTCCCTGGAGCCGCCCCGTAGGTTTGGAGTTGAAAGGTTAAATGCTGTCTGGAACCCCTTTGTTTTTCGACAGGGCAGACTTTATGTTGATCGGTTTGCAAAATAGAAGGCAAGGCTTTTTAACAGCAGGCAGGGCCAAACCTGTACCAATAAAAAACTGCAAGGTATGATGACTGATTCCGACCCCATGCGCCAGCGACTTCTTGCAGCCTTTCAGGTTGAGCTGGAAGACCATGCATCCGCCCTGAACGCGGACCTCATGGCCCTGGAGGACAACCCTCCTGCTGATGAGAGGGCGCGTATTCTGGAGGAGCTTTTCCGGGCTGCCCACAGCCTGAAAGGGGCCGCCCGGGCGGTCAATCTGCGGGTTATTGAGGTGGTTACCCACGGCATGGAGGATGTGCTTGCATCCCTTGCCAGGGCAGATGGCGATTTTGCTCCCCAGGCCTTTGACACGCTTTTTCTGGCTGTTGATTTCATTGTTGAATCAATGGCCGCAGCCCTGGAAAATAAAAATCTGGAGGCAGGCCGCATTGACGCTCTTCTGAACAGCCTTCACCAGACTGCGGCAGGCCTTGATTCTACCCAAAAGCCAAAGCCCGCCCCTGTTACGCAGAACCAGGACAAGCCTGGCCCAAAACCCAGCCCAAGACAGGAGGCAGCCCCCCAAGGCGCGCCCCCAACCTCGGCACCCCTGGCTTCCGCCCAGGACTGGGGGCTTTTGGATGATGATGACGAGCCTGATTCCGGCAATGATGAAGACCTCTGGGCCTTTTCTGAAAAACAACACCCACCCGAAACGGAAAAGGATGCCGCCCTCTCCCAGGGTCTTGCCTTTAAGCCTTCGGATGGGACTTCTGGGGAACCTCTTCCAGAAAATATAGGCCAACCCCCTGCCCCCAGCGCGGTGCCTGCAAGACGCCAGGACGCCACCGGCCAGACAAAAGACCCTGCCCCTGTTGCTTCATCAGGCCAGCCCCCCGCCACGCCAGACATGGATGGGGCGCCTGTTGGTGTTTACGCCCGGCCTGCCTCCGGCAACGCGGAGGAGACAATCCGCGTGCGCACGGCCAAGCTCGATGCCCTCATGGCGCACCTTGGCGAGCTTATGGTGGCCCGAATGGGCGCGCGCCAGGGCCTTGCAAGGCTTTTGGAGCAAAGCCGCCAGATATGGCGTATGCAAAGGGAATGGAGCCGCTTTGCACCACTGATTAACCGCGTTTTGGGCCAGTCAGCGGGCAATTCGGGCATGGCTTCCCTGGCGGCCCATCTTAAAAAACACGGAGAAAACCTTTCCCGCCTAAACGCCCAGATGCAGGAGATAAGCTCCCGCTTTGCCGCAGACCACGACAGGCTGGCTCTGGCCTCCCAGGAGCTTCAGGATGGAGTGCGCCGGGCAAGGATGCTGCCGGTCTCCACCCTGTTCGACCAGTTTCCCCGCATGGTGCGCGACCTTGCCCGGCAGCTTGGCAAGGAGGTTAAGCTTGCCATCAGCGGAGAGCACACAGAGGTGGACAGGAAGGTGCTGGAGGCTGTCAAGGACAGCCTTGTGCATCTTGTGAGAAATGCCGTGGATCACGGCATTGAACCACCCCAGGCCAGGGAGGATGCAGGCAAGCCCCGCTGCGCCACAATCTGGTTAAGGGCCGAGCAGCAGGGGGCTGCAATAGTTATTGATGTTGCAGATGACGGCAGGGGAATGGACACAAAAAAGCTTGTGGCCAAGGCCGCTGAAAAGGGCGTTATAACAAAGGCCCAGGCCGGGCAGTTCACGGATGAGGAGGCCCTTGAGCTTATTTTCATTTCAGGGTTTTCCACCCACAACGAAATTTCCGATATTTCCGGGCGCGGGGTTGGCCTTGATGTTGTGCGGGAAAGCTTAAAGCAGCTCCAGGGCATGATACAGGTGGAGACCGAGCCGGGCGAGGGCACGCTTTTCACCCTCACAATGCCCCTTTCCCTTGCCACAAGCCAGGTGCTTCTGGTCAAAACAGCGGGCCAGACCGTGGCCCTGCCCACCCTTGGGGTTGAGCGCATTCTTGAGGTTGCCCCCCGCAGCATAGGCACTGTGGAAGGCAAGCCCGCGGTTACTGTTGAAGGCAGGCCCCTGCCCCTTCTTTCCCTTGCCAGAATCCTCGAATTTCTGACCCCTGATGAGCCTGACCCGGATTTTTCCGGCTCGCGCATCCCTGTGGTGGTCTGCGCTCTGGCGGAAAAACGCTTTGCCCTGGTGGTGGATTCCTTTGGCAGCACCCAGGAGGTTGTCATAAAAAGCCTGGGCCGCCAGCTTGCACGGGTGCGCTTTGTGGCCGGAGGAGCCATTCTTGGAGACGGCAGGGTTGTGGTCATTCTCTCTTTGGCGGATCTTGCCAAGGCCAGGCCCGATGAAACCGCCACCCGCACCTATTTGTCTTGTGCGCAGATGAAACAAGCCCGCAGGGTTCTGGTGGCGGATGCATCCCTGGCATCCCGCAGCCTGCTCAAGGGCCTTCTGGAAAACGCGGGCCTGATGGCGCACACAGCAGCGGACACGCTTTCGGCAAAGGATTTTCTGGCCCGCCGGGGGGCAGACCTTCTTCTTGCGCGGGCCGACCAGCCCGAAATAGCAGTAAAGGAGCTTGCCGCGGCCCTGCGCTCCCAGCCGGACAAATTCGAGGCCCCACTTGTGCTGCTGGTCCATAATTTTGACGAAAGAGCCAGGATTGCCGGCCTCCATGCCGGGGCAGACGCATTTGTGGCAAGGGACAGGGGCGGCCCCCAGGCCATTCTGGATGCTGTGCAAAGGCTTTTGGGCAGGTGAAGATATAGCAGGCAGGGACGGCATCGACTTTGCCGGGAAAAAAACAATCCACAACCAGCCCGACAGGGAAAAAATGGCCCAGGCGCAAATTCAGGTGCTTGTCATTGCGCAGGAAGATTTCGCAAGGCAGCTTATTGGGGCGATTATCATGGCAGAGCCAGACCTTGAGCCTGCCGCCCTCATTGCTGCTGACGAAAGGGCCTGGCGAAAGTGCGACGCCATTTCCCCGGATGTGGTTGTACTGGCTGTTGATGAGCAGGACAAGGCCGCACAAACCATAAAGGCCATACTCTCCAGCCAGGCCCTGCCCATAATCTGCCTTGTGGAAAGCAAACAAAATTCCGGACCCGAATTTGCGCCCAGGCTCACGGATGCAGGGGCGCTTGCGGTTTTCGGGCTGCCAAAGCAAGTCTGCGGCCCGCTTGCAGAGCAGCTTGTTGTCGGCATCCGCGCAATGGCCGGCGTAAAAATGGTGAAGCGCCGTCCAACAGGGCAAAAACCCAAACCCATAACCTCCGCCCCCCTTGCCGCTCCATCCGAATCCTGCCCCAGGATAAGTCTTGTGGTGGCAGGGGCCTCCACCGGCGGGCCTCAAGCCCTGGCAGAAATCCTGTCGCACCTTCCCGCGGATTTTCCGGCTCCTGTGGTGGTGGTGCAGCACATGAGTCCGGGCTTTCTGGACGGGCTTGCCCGCTGGCTCAACCGGCTCTGCGCCCTGGATGTGGTCATTCCCCAAAAATCCCTCCCTCTTTCCCAGGGCAAGGTGTATCTGGCCCCGGAGGGCAGGCAGGCAACAATTGTGGGCGGCAACCGGCTCCTTTTGGAAGCCCCCCTGCCCCATTCTGGCCATTGCCCTTCCATTGATGCGCTTTTTTTCTCTGCTGCAAAAACCGCCGGAAGCTCTGTTGCGGGCATATTGTGCACAGGCATGGGCCAGGACGGCGCAAAGGGGCTTGAAGCCCTTTTACGGGCCGGGGCTGTTACAATATGCCAGGATGAGGCAAGCTCCACGGTTTTTGGCATGAACAGGGAGGCCATTGCTTTGGGGGCCGCTCGCTTTGTGCTGCCGCCCCATAAGATAGGCCCTGCGCTTTTGAGCCTTGTGCGCGCAAAAAAGCACTGATTTAAAGAGTTTTTTGTAAGAGGCGCGGCGGTTGTGCTATGTTGCAATAAAATAATGGGTATAAGCCTTTTGAAAATAAACAACGGCTTGCAAAGGGGTTCTGCTTGAACAATCCTCCAGCAAAAAAGGCTTTGCAATTTTTGGTTTTTATTTGGTTTTCAACTGTTGCAGGAGCGTGGAATGGCTGCAGAAAATCTTGAGCGACAAAACTGCGAACTTCTGATGGTGGAGGACAGCCCCACCCAGGCTTTAAAGTTAAGGATGCTGCTTGAGGAAAACGGATACCCCTACCGCATTGCCCAGGACGGCGAGGCAGGCCTTGCCCTGGCAAGGGAGAAAAAGCCTGACTGCATAATTTCCGATGTCCAGATGCCCAAAATGGACGGCTTCACCCTGTGCCGCTCCGTAAAGGCCGACCCTGCCCTTGCCGATGTGCCAGTTATTCTGCTCACCACACTAAAGGATGTGGATGACATAATAATGGGGCTGAATGTGGGTGCGGATTCCTATGTGACAAAGCCCTACGAATGGCCTTTTTTGAAGTCCAAGATTGATTACCACCTGGCAAAATCCGTTGACAGGGCAGGAGAAAAGGAAATCCGGCTGGACTTTGCCTTCAAGGACAAGGTTCACTCCCTTGCCTGCTCTCCCCAGCGGATGCTCACCCTGCTGCTTTCCGTTTATGAGGACTCGGTTTTAAGGAATGAAAAGCTAATAGAGACCCAGGAAAAGCTGGAGCTGTTGAACCAGACCCTGGAAGACAAGGTGGAGGAGCGCACGGAAAAACTTGCCCAAGAGGTGGAGGAAAGAAAGGCCAGGGAAAAGGACCTGGTTGAAAACTCCAAGCGCCTTCAGAAGGCCACCCGCGGCTCCATACAGGCAATGGTGGCGCTCATGGGCCTGCACGACCCCCAAAAGGCCGCCCACCAGATTCGCACTGCAAAGCTTGCCCAGGCCCTGGCTGTGGAGCTTGGCCTTTCCCGCCGGGTGGTTGACGGCGTCAAGATGGCCGCAATCATCCACGACATAGGCCAGATGGCAGTTCCCCCGGAAATTTTGAACGCTCCCAGAAAGCTCACCCAGGCCGAGTACGATGAGGTTAAAAGCCACGCGGAAGCTGGCTACGACATCCTTAAGAATGTGGAATTCCCCTGGCCCCTGGCCCAGGTTGTGCTCCAGCACCACGAGCGCATGGATGGATCGGGCTATCCCAACGGCATAGGCGCTGATCAGCTCTTTTTGGAGTCGCGCATCCTTGGGCTTGCAGATGTTGTGGAAGCCATGCTCTCGCCCAGGCCATACAGGGATCCGCTGGATACAAACGAGGTCGTGGCCTACATAAGCCAGAACCGGGCCACCCAGTTCGACCCCGCGGTTGTGGATGCCTGTGTGCGGCTCTTGCAGGACGGCTTTAGCTTCGAATAAATTCAGGCCTTGAAAAATCCGGCCTTTCCAGCTTTAGCGTACCTGATTTTTAATCCGGGAATTTCCTCTGCATTGGGAAGCCAATTCCCGGGGCGAGTCGAAAATCATTCTGTCTCAATCCTTGACGCAGGCCGGTTTTTTGCATAATTGCCCTGCAGGGCCTTTCATCCGGACCTCATTCGATATTTTGCTGGTTTGGCTCCTGTGTGCTTCGCCGGCCAGGGCCATTTTGTATCAAACCAAAGGACGCGAAGCTTGAACCTGAAGCCCATTGCCAACGAAAGCATTGTCACCGCCCTGGTACGCCAGTTGAAAGAAGACAGGCAGGCCAGAAACAAGCTTGTTTCCGACCTGGAGGCCCTGGCCTGGATCGGGATGGTGGAAACTCCCCATCCCAATAAACCCCGCAAGGTCATGGAGGACCAGTACACCTATCTCATGGCCATACTCCATGGCGTTGCTCGTGCTTTGGACAAGGGCTGGATGAGCGGCCAGGTATTTGACCGGCTGGCGGGCATCTTCACAGACGGCATTTTTCTTCGAAAAACCCAGCAGGAAAAAATGCCGGAACTGGGCTTTCACCCCCCCCATTTCGTGGTGGTTTCCCCCTCGGCCAAGTGCAACCTAAAATGCAAGGGATGCTACGCGGAAAGTGACGCCAAAAAAGGGCCGGGGTTGGATTACAGCCTGGTTCAGCGCATTGTGGACGACAAGCTCAACCTGTGGGGGGGGCATTTCACCGTTTTATCGGGCGGAGAGCCGCTTTTGTGGGAGAGCCAGGGCAAGGGGGTGCTTGATCTGGCCGAGGAAAACCCGGAGCATGTTTTTTTGATGTACACCAACGGCCTGCTCATTGATGAAAAGGCCGCCGTCCGCATGAAAAATGCGGGCAACATTACACCATGCCTGTCTTTGGAAGGCTGGGAGGAGCGCACGGACGCAAGGCGGGGGGCAGGGGTGTACAAGAAAGTCCTGGCCGCCATGGACGAATTACGCGCTCATGGCGTGCCCTTTGGCATCTCCGTTACCGGAGACCGGCACAACTGGCAGGAGGTTCTGGCAGACGACTTTGTGGATTATTTCTTTTTGGAAAAAGGCGCGGTGTACGGGTTTCTTTTCCAGTACCTGCCCATTGGCCGGGACCCGGACCCGGATCGCATGATTCCTCCGGCGGACCGGGCGGTTATGTTTGAACGCACACGGGAGATCCTGCGGGAGAAAAAGGTTTTTTTCGTGGACTTCTGGAACTCCAGCCCGGGCTGCAACGGGTGCATAGGCGCGGGCCGGGCAGGGGGATATTTTTACATTGATTACAACGGCAACCTTTGCCCCTGCGTGTTTATGCCTTTCAGCGCGGGAAAGGTTTGTGACCTATACGCCGATGGAAAGGATTTGAACCAGGCCCTGAAAACGCCCTTGTTTGAAAAGCTGCGCGCCTGGCAAAAGGATTACGGCTTCCTCTCCACAGGGCACAATCAGGGCAACTGGATCTGCCCCTGCCCCATTCGGGATCACTGGGACATTCTGGAGCCAATGCTTCGGGAGACGGCGGCCGAGCCCACCGGACCAGACGGCCAAGCCCTTTTGGAGGACCCGGTTTTTTCCCAAAAAATGGCCGAATACGGCCGGGCTTGCCGGGACATCACAGATCCCATCTGGAAGCTGGATTACCTGAACCAGGGAAAAAAAGACCCCTGCGGAGAATAATCAGTCCTATCCTTTGGCATATTCCTGTTTGAGATGGTTTTACAAAGCAGCGCCAGCCTGCTTTCAGTTCATCTGCCTGCAACAAAAATTATTCCCACCCTGAAAAAAATGTGCCTATATGACCCATATTGGGTAATTTGTGTTTTTGGGCCTCTTTTCAAACCCGGTATTTTGGAAATTTCCCGGCAAAAAAACA
>JASEHB010000102.1:0-331 GCA_030018745.1 Desulfatibacillaceae bacterium
GCTTGAATACGAAGGAAATCCGGTTTTGCGCTCCGGCAGGATTTTGCTTTCCATAAATGAGGCCGGGGCCTTTGGTCGGCGAATGGAAAGCCTTGCCATCAATGCAAAGGCGGATGCAGAAAAGGCGGGCTTTTCCCTTGAGGCAAAAAATCTTGAGGGTGTGGATATTGTTCTTGCGGGTTCTGCCAGCGGTTTTTGGGAAAGGCGTGGGAGCCTTTTTCTTGATCGTTTTTCAGTAAAAGCCAAAGAGAATATGTGGGAAAACACAGGCCCCCTGGTTTTTGATTTTGAGCCGGATGGCATAAAGGCAAAAGAGCTTGCCATAAAGGGG
>JASEHB010000102.1:341-3933 GCA_030018745.1 Desulfatibacillaceae bacterium
AAAACCTGGATATTGAACTTGTTACAAGCCTTGCAGGGGAAGAAATGCCCCTGGCCGGAAAGCTCAATCTTGATCTTGCCTTTTCCGGCCTTCCAGAAAAACCTAAAGGCAGAATTGATGCTGCAATAGAAGGTTTTTCCTTTGAAAAAAACCTGCCCTCGGCCCAGGTTGCGGCAACGGCCTCTTATGAAAACAATCTTGCCAAGGCCAATGTTTCCTTTTTCACCGAAAATTCCGGCAGTCTTGAGGTAGGCGGAGTTTTCGGGCTTAACCTTTCCTGGCCCCTGCCCAAAAATATTCTGGCGGATTTGGGCAGCGTTACCGGCCCGGATGGCTCGTTGAGGCCCTTCTTCTTTGCTTCCGCCCAAAATCTTGACCTGGCCCTGATTGCCCCGGTATCAGGCCTTGACCTGCCCTTTACAGGAAGGGCGGATGCCGAGCTTGCCCTTTCCGGCTCGCTTAAAAATCCTCTTGCCAGCCTTTCTTTTTCCCTTTTGGATGTCGCTTCCGGCCCGGATCTTCCCATTGTGCAGGCAGAGGCAAACGCCTCTTACGAGAAGGGCCTTGCCCAGGCAACGATTTCCTTTTTGACCGAGAATTCCGGCAGTCTTGAGGCAGGCGGGGTGGTCGGGCTTAACCTTTCCTGGCCCCTGCCAGAGAATCTGATGGTGGATTTGGTTGGCAAACCCGGCCCGGACGGCTCTTTGAGGCCTTTTTTCTTTGCTTCCGCCCAAGAGCTTGATCTTGCCCTCATTGCACCGGTATCAGGGAAAGATATGCCCATTACCGGCAGGGCGGATTTTGAACTTGCCCTTTCCGGCTCGCTTGAAAACCCCCTTGCCAGCCTCTGGCTTAATCTTTTGGATGTTGCTCCGGGCAAGGATCTTCCCCAGGTTCAGGCAGAGGTAAACGCCTCCTACGAAAATGGCATTGCAAAGCTCAACGCTGTCCTTGCCCCGGAAGGCGGCGGGCAGCTTGACCTTATTGCCTCCTTGCCCATCATGCTTTCCTGGCCCATGCCTCAAAACCTGATTCCTGAAAATGGCCTTTACGCCAGCATTGACGGCGAGGCCCTGAATCTGGATTTTCTGGCCGGGTGGACTGATTCTGTTGAGAAGCTTGAGATGACGGCATCCATAAGCGCCCTGGCAGAGGGAAACCCCCTTGCGCCCAAAAGCAGCGGCAGCATTTCAATTGAGGGCCAGGCTGTGGCAGCGGGCTGGAGCAAGCCCATTGAGAACATAACAGGGCAAATAAGCTGGAATGAAAGCGAGTTTGCCCTCAACACCCTGTCGGCAGAAACCGGCCCCAATGGTACCCTTGAGGCCTCTGCAATTATTGAACGAAAAAACTTCAAGCCGGGGGCGATGGAGGCCAAACTCCGGATTCAGGATTTGGATATTGAGCACCAGCGCTGGCTTGCCGTGCAGATTCCGCAAATTGCCGTTGATGCAAGGGGCCAATGGCCGGAAATAGACATTGACGGGAGCGTGACCGTGGGGGAGGGGACCCTTTTTCTGGATCGCTACCTTGCTGTTCACAGGCCTTCGGTGGCCACAGACAGGGACATTGTGGTTGTGGGCAGGCAGCAGGAGCGGCAGGTGGAGCCTCTGCCCATTCTTCAGGACATGGATGCCAACGCCCGCATCCGGGTTTCCGGGCCTTTCTGGATAAGGGGGGCAGGCGCTCAGATTATGCTTGCCGGAGATGTTACGGCCCACAAAAGGCCGCAAAGCCAGGATTTTAGACTCACGGGGCACCTGGAAACCGTGAGGGGCTTTTACGAATTTAAGGGCCGCACCTTTGCCGTGGAACGGGGCAGGGTGACTTTTCTGGGCCAGACGCCGCCCAATCCCCTTCTGGACATTGTTGCAGCCCACAGAATTGCTGATGTCACAATTTATCTCAACATCGGCGGAACCATTGAGCAGACAACCCTGACCCTTTCTTCGAATCCGCCCATGAGCGAAACCGACATTGCAAGCTACCTGCTTTTCGGTAAAAAAAGCGACCAGCTCACCCAGGGCGAATCCGGCTCCCTGGCGGAAAAGGGGGCAGCATTTTTGGGAGCCCAGGCCATTGCCGAGCTAAAGGAACAGTTTGGCCAAAGCGTTCCGGTGGATATTCTTACCATTGAGGCAGGCGGAGGCATGGAGGCCGACTCCCTTGTTATGGGCAAGCAGCTTACACCGGAGCTTTTTGTCATCTACAAAAGGGGTATGGGACCTGGCGGCAAAAACGAGCTGGAGATTGAATACCAGCTTTGGAGGAACTTTACCCTTGAAAGCAGGATTGCCGAGGAAAACACGGGGGTGGACATTTTCTGGCGTTATGATTACTGACAAAAAAAGCCGGTCAGGGCTGTTTGAAACCCTGGCCGGCTCACTTTTTTTGACAGGCAGGACCCGCCGCCCCCCTATGGAATTGCGGCAAGCTTCTTGAAATCCACTGCGCCCGCATAGGATTTAAGCTCATCACGGGTCACATAACTTCCCTCCACGGTTACAAGAAAGCGGTTGTTGACCACCATTGAAATTTCACCGGAGCGGTCTGAATTGTTGTATTTGACAACAGCCCGCTGCCCGGCAATCTGTTCAAGCTTTCCGCCGTCAGCCGTGGCAAACATAGGGTTTGACATAAGCATCATCATACCCTGAAGGGCTGGGGAGTCTGTCACAATCTGCACGGTCACTGAAGGGGCTTCATAATAGCCCTCATCATTTTCCACATTCTTGGTGTAGCTTCTGGCGGCAGTCACTGCCCCGCCCATAAATGCGTGGGAGGCTGCCTGGCTTTGGGCGTCTTCCGCCTGCCAGCCGGGCAGCGGCGCGGGAAGAACCTGCTCCAGCTCCCCGCCCTTTTTCTGGCGGATAAGCTGGGCTGCAAAATCAAGCGTACCGGCAGCCCCGGTGTAGTCGCCCTGCTTGTACTGGTTCAGGGCCTCGCCAATGGTATCCGTAACATCGTCAGCCAGTGCTGGCAGGCTTGCTGCAAAAAAAATGAAAACCGCTGCCAACAGCAATATGCGCTTCATGTTTCTGCTCCTTAATCAAAAAAGAGGTTTGCCCTTTTCCGGGCCGGTCACCAGCATACAGGCAAAGGAAGATATGGCCTGGCGGCAGGCTGCGTCAACAGAAAAAAGCTTGCCTCTTTTTTTTGGCAAGAGAGCATGAAAATGCACACGCATAAGGCGGGCAAGACTTAAAAAAATCAGTCGCCGCAGCCGCATCCGCATCCGCCGGAAGAATCCTGGCCGCATCCGCCCGCATCACCGCATGAGCCGCATCCGCCCTGGGTGGGCGCATCGGAAAGGCCTTCAACGGTCACCTCAAAGTTGAGGGTTTTGCCGGCAAGAGGGTGATTCATGTCAACCACCACCTTTTCGGGTGTGGCTTCTGTAACCGTGGCGGGTATCTGCTGGCCCTGCTCGGTCATCAGGGCAACGGTCTGGCCCACTTGGGGGTCAAAGCCTTCGGGGGTCTGGCTCCTGGGAAATTCCCTTGTAAGGCTTTCATCCCGCTGGCCGTAAGCCTGCTCCGGCGGCAGAGAGAAGCTTTTTGTCTCATTGACAGCCATGCCCCTAACATTCTGC
>JASEHB010000102.1:3943-7595 GCA_030018745.1 Desulfatibacillaceae bacterium
CCCATTTGGAATTCCAATGGGCCGCGCCCTTTACTGGAGTCGAAAATCTCTCCGTTTTCTAAAGTCCCGGTGTAATGCACCTGCACAAAATTACCGTCTTGTACCTTGCTCATAAGCCTTCCTTTCCTGGCTGCTGGCTTTGTGCCGCATTTGTGGCGCAGCACGATGGGTTATCAGGATAAAACCCGCACAAAAAAATAGGCTGCGCAAAAAAACTGCACAGCGCAGCCTGCCGTCTTGCCAAGTTTTCATTGCAAGCCCGTTATTTATTTTATTCTAATGCACAATGCCCCATGCGTCAACAGCGGCCCTGGCATAAACCCATCATGCAGGGCAACCGGAAAACCGGCATAAGGTCATCTGCCGGACAAAATGCAGATTATCTTGACTTGGAGTAAAGAACTATATATTGTACTGTTATCAGGAGAGCCATCTGTATGTGGTATGGCTTCCTCCAAAGGCTTTAAACAGCAATAAAGCCAGCCAGCTTGTTTGGATATAAACATCTTGTCGTTTCAGGGAGTTAGGCTTTGGCTTCCAGACCCCTTGCAGGTTCCTGCACCTTAAACGGGCGGCTTGCGGCAGCTTCAAGCGGGAATCACTGGCATCTGTTCCAGTAATTGAATATTATAAAAAGTTGGGTGGTTTTGCTACGGCATAAAGGCCTGCACCCGGAGACGGATGGCCAAGTGGAGCTTTTTATAGAATAATCCATGTTGCCTGCAAGCCTGTTAACATGGCCTCTGGCTTAACTTTTATTTGTATGCCCTTGCAAGAAATTGACTTTGGGCACTGCTGCTTGAATTGAAACGAAAACAGAAAAAAAGGAGCGGCATTTGAAACCAGCAATGATTTTATCCTGTCGAAACAAAAAGCTTTATTCCGTACTTTTGTGCGCCATGCTGCTTGTCTTTCTTGGCGGTTGCGTAACCACCCAGGGCGAAAGCCCGGCCCGCAAGCCCTTTGATGTGAGAGCTGATGACAGTCCAATGCCGCCCCCCAGGGCAGAGGCTCGTCCTGAGTCAAAGCAGATTGCCCAAAGCAGGCCTCTCCTTAAGATGGAAGCTGTTGAAGAGATTCTTGATGAAGACCTTGAAATCGCTCCTGAAACTGCCCCCACGCTTGCTGGGGAGACCACGAAAACAGCCCAGCAGTCTTTGGATGAAGCCCTGGACTATTTTGGGGCTGCCCAGTCTTTCTGGCAGCAGGGCGAGCTTCCAGAGGCTGTTGACGCCCTGGATCAGGCCTATTCCCTGATGCTTGAGGCCCAGGCCTGTGATGATCCGGCACTTCTCCAGCAGAAGGACGACCTTCGCATCCTCATTTCCCGCAGGCTGATTGAAATTTTTGCAGCCCGGCACACCGTGGCCACAGGCAACCATAACGCCATACCCCTGGTGCACAACGACCATGTTCAGGCTGAAATCAATTCCTTTTTGGGGCGGGAAAGGAATTTCTTTCTGGAGTCCTACCGGCGTTCCGGCCAATTTATGCCCATGATTGAGGCCAAGATTGCCGAGGCCGGCCTTCCCAAGGAGCTTGCCTGGCTGCCTCTTATCGAGTCTGGCTTCAAGGTCCGGGCGCTTTCCAGCGCCAGGGCTTTAGGCCCCTGGCAGTTCATTGCATCCACGGGCTTCAAGTTCGGCCTCCAGCGCAACGAATATATTGACGAGCGCATGGACCCGGAAAAATCAACAGATGCTGCCATTGCCTATCTTAAAGAGCTTCACGGAATGTTTGGAGACTGGATGACTGCCATTGCGGCCTATAACTGCGGCGAAAACCGCGTGTTGAGGCTCATCAACAGCCAGCGTATAAATTATCTTGATGACTTTTGGGATCTTTACCAGCGCCTGCCCAGAGAAACAGCCCGCTATGTACCCAGATTTTTAGCCACAATCGCCATCCTAAACGACCCTGAAAAATACGGCATGGACCTGCCAGAGCCTGAAGCGCCTGTTGCCTACGAAAAGCAGACCATCAACAGAAGGCTGCATTTGAAGCAGATTGCCGATTTGGCCAACATGGATGAAAATCTTCTTGCCTCTCTTAACCCGGAGCTTCGTCATCGCATCACGCCGTCGGGTGAATATGTGCTTAATGTTCCTGCGGGCACGGACTCATCCCTTTTGGCAAGGCTGAACAGCCTGCCGGAATCTGCAATTCCAGGTCCGGCAGTAATTGATCACCGCATCCGTGCAGGCGAAACCCTTTCTGTCATAGCCCGGCGTTACAGGGTTTCGGTCAATGACATCCGCCGGGCAAACAACATGGGCAACTCCAATGTAATCATTGCGGGCCGCACCTTAAAGATTCCCACCAGCGGCCAGGCAGGGCCTGCCCCTGCTGTTGCGGCAACAACATCCGCTCCGCCTTCGGTTCATACTGTGGGGCGGGGGGATTCCCTGTGGAATCTGGCCCGGCGCTATGGGACAACGGTTGCGGCTATCCAGAGGGAAAACAACCTGTCCTCCGACAAGCTTTCTGTGGGCCAGACCCTTAAAATACCCGGAGCCAGGTCTGTTGCCTCTGCATCAAAAACCTATGTGGTGAAGGCCGGAGATAACCCTTACTCCATTGCCCAGCGCCACAGCATGAGCCTTAACCGCTTTTTGAGCATAAACGGGTTTAACCGCAATTCAAGAATTTTTCCGGGACAGAGGGTGATGGTGGACTGACCCGCAGTTGACTTGAAGTTGCAACACATTGTAAGATTTAATAAAATAGACAGCACCCCTGCTTTGTTATACAAAAGGGGTGCTGTTTGATTGTTGGAGACCAATTTTTTGCCGCCAGGCAAAGCCTGCATTGCAGTTCAGGGCTTTTTCCCGGTATCTTGCAGTGCCACAGGAGGTCTTTGGGCTGGTAGCCAGCTCAATAAAACCATGAAAAGCACTTCAAAACTCTTGCCGATCCTGGCATTCATTCTGGTTTGTCTTCCTGCTTTTTGCTCCGGCGCATGGGCGCAGACGGATTCCGGCCCGGCAGACGGTTCTCCGGCGCTTTCCATAAATCCTGAAAAGGCAGGGGCTGCAGAAAATGAACCGGCTGCCCAAAGCAAAAGGGAAAAGCTCCTCAAGCGGGGTTTGGGTTTGGGGGAAGCCCTTACACCAGAGGCGTTCCAGCAGGAAATTCGAAAGCTTGGCACGCAGATGGTTTTTTTGTTCACAAGGGATTTTTTGAAAAGCCAGAACCAGGCCCTTACCCAACCCGACAGGCCATCGCCTGTTTTTCTCTTATTTGTTCTGGCAGGGTTTTCAACCCTGTGCGCCTATGCTGGCCGCCTGCTGAAAAGGCGCCACCTTGAAGATACGCCTTACCGGAACTTGCTTTTTGCGGTTCTGGAAAAATCCCTGCCCCTGGCGGGTGCCGCACTCTTTGTTTTTGCAGTGGGCCATTGGCAGGGATTTCTTGCCGCATCCTCCATGTACCGTGCAGTAACGGGAATTCTTGTCATTTCCCTTTTCATACTATGGGCGCATGAAATGGCTGGCGGCCTGCAAAAGCTTTCCCCCCGTCTTTTCAGCAGGCAGGCTTTAGCCCTTTGGGATGTCCTTGTATTAACCGGCTCTGCCTTTGCGCTGGGTTATTTTCTTCTGGCCCGCGCCCTGCCTGTAAGCGGACCTGTTCTTGTGCTCTGGCGCCAGATATT
>JASEHB010000103.1 GCA_030018745.1 Desulfatibacillaceae bacterium
CCTGGGCAGGCGCTCGCGCACAATGAAAATTAAAACAGCAAAAAGGAAAAGGGTAAGCGGCACAATGGCCTGAACTGCTGCAAGCGTGCCGCTTGCAACCATGCGTGCCGTACCATCGCGGGGTACAAGCCCGGAAAACATCAGGGTCATCTGGCCAAGGGTTTCCGGGTCTCCAAAAACAGCCAGGCGCTGCTGATAAGTTCCCTTTGTTGCAACCCAGCGGAAAAAGGCCTCCGGGTCATCGCCGAAAAGCTCCTTTTGCAGGGCCGGATTGGCTGCCGCTTCCGCAAGGTAGTCCAGCATATCCTTCTGGTGGCCATCAAAAAGCAGGGCATGGTTATCAGGATGGGCATTTTTAAAGGCATAGGCCCTCATCCGGGTTTCGCTGTCAAAAAGGGCAAGGGACTTGGCTTTGTTTTGCGGGCTGAAAAAATCGGCCTCGCTGCCGGGTTTTGGGGCTGATGCGCCAAGAAAAAGCCCAAGCAAAAGGACTGTGAGAATTGGAAAAAGCGATGCAAGGGTAACAACGCCAAAGCCCCCGGCTGCCCCGCCCTTTCCCTTTACCCGGCAGATGCCTATGCCAAGGGCCAGCACCAGGGGAACTGTGACCGGGCCGGTGGTGACCGCCCCGCAGTCCCATGCAAGGCCCACCGCATGGCGCAGGCCCGGATCAAGGGTGCAATAGGCGGTAAGGGCTGTAAGAGCGCCCACCAGGGCATAGATGAAAGGCTTTAACGAAATCTGGTACATGAAGCGGACCGTGCCGCAGGCCACGGCAATACCCACGCCTGCGCCCACAGCCCACACCAGATGCCCGGCATATTTGTTGAGCAGCAAAAAGAGAAGCGGCGCTCGCCAGGCCTCCACAGAGGAGCCTGCCGCCTTGAGCACGCCGATGGCAGGCTCGGCAAAGGTGGCCCCCATGCCAAGCAGAAAGGCAAAACCCAAAATAACCCCAAGGCCGCTTTTTCGCGGAAGGCGCAGGCCGATTGCCTCACCAAGGGGCATAAGCCCTAAAATCAGCCCCTCCATGAAAAAGGTCAGGCCCGTGATAACAAGAACAAGGCCTGCGGCAATGGCAGCGGCATTGTCCACGGGCATCTTCAATACAAGCCAGAGGAAAACAAAAAGGTAGGCGATTATGAGCCAGACAGAGCGCACCTGCTCCAAAAGCCGCCTGCCCGCATAGGGCAGAACAAGCCCCAGAGCCTGGCCGAAGCCAACTTTGAGTTTTCCGGCAGCCTGCTGCACTTTTTGATTTTCCTTAAATTGCAAAGATAAGAGGCCGGTTTTTTTCTGCGATTGCTCCAATGATAAAGCAGGGGCATTTTAGAATGGAAGCGCAGATTTGTAAACCGGTTTCAGGCAAACCGTTGGATAGGCCTTGCTTGTTGAAGCAAAAAGCGCCCCTCCAACGGAATACAGGACGGTTCCATGTCGTGGTTGGGATAGTTCAGCCGAAGGCAGGCACAGCCCAACAAAAGGGGCGTTTTCCATTTTGCCTTAACGCCTTTGCCGTCTTGCATCTGTTTTTGTTGGGTGAACCTTGCGCGTTAAGCGCAAGAACCACCCAACCTACTGATTTTGCTGATTTTCAATTTCAACCACAAGCGTACTGGGCAGTTCGAGGGAAAGGAGAGCAAGGCGCGCAAGCGAGGAATGAGGGAGCATACACATAGTATGTGACCGAAATTCCGATGCGCAGCACAACACAGCCAGCGTTTTCCTGGGAGCGCCCCTCCACATACAGGGCGGTTCCAGGCGGTGCGTGGGCAAGGCTTGCGGGGTATCGCCGGGACGAGGTGTACTGTTAGTACATTGAGCTCCCGGCGATGCCCCGCGTAACGCCGCCCAAGCCTAACCCCCGCAGAACGGTTAGGGCGGTTCCAGGGAGCCGTGGGCAAGGCGCGCAAGCGAGGAATGAGGGAGCATACACATAGTATGTGACTGAAATTCCGATGCGAAGCGCAACACAGCCCACGGCTCCCTGGGGCCGCCCTATTTATTTAGGCGGAAGGCAAAGCTATTAACCTTTCGCTGGTCAATGGGCGTTCCGTCATCGTAAAAAAAGTAAAAGGGTATGTCTTCATTGCAGCGCAAAAGGCTTTCCTCCACCAGGCCGTTATCGCATCCCCAGGGGCTTGTCATCAGCACCCCGTCATAATTTCCGCCTTCCCAGTGATAAAGCACGCTGCCCACCGCATACCCAGTGCCGCCTGCGGTTTGGGGGTCAATTATTTTTGCGCCCCGTTTTATGACAGCATCCATATCCGGCATGGGCAGCCAGGGGTGGAGTTTGCGGGCTGTTTTGTAAAGCTGCTCCCGAATGACCACCATTCCTTTTAGGTACATGAAATGCTGGGACGGGCTGCTGCCCTGGCCGAACAATACCTGGGGGTGCTCCCGTGCGAAATATTCAATGATGTCTCCGGCAGGCTCCACCACGGCCCGGACGCCCTGCTGGCTCAAGAGCTTGAACAGGCCTCCATTGGCCACATCATTTCCCTTGGTCATGGGGTCGCCGCTTACAAAAATGGTTGGATGCGGCCCAGGCTTATGGGCATTTTCCTTTTCCATGCGGGCGAATTCCTCACAGGCCTGGGCCACAATGCGGTGAAGCCAGGCCCAGTGAAAAGCGGTTTGGGCCGGCCCGGCAAGGCCTGTGCGCTTTTTAAGGGCAATGAGTTCGATTATCCTTTCGCTGTAACTCTTGTACAGTGCCTTTGCCTGGCCCGGCTCCTGCTCCACAGGCATAAAATAGATGTAAAGCTGACGGATTATGTCCAGGGCCGCCACGCCTGCCGAAGTTCTGGCAGCCATGCCCGCCCCTCCTGCCAGGCGCAGGGGAACCACGGTCAGATTTTGCTCCTTGCCCATGCGAGCCAGTGCCAGGCGATCCTTTACAGGGTACATTCCAGCGCGGCACATTCTGCCGGAAAGCTGCACCAGCCTTGTGGGCTTGTTGACAGGATTTTTCTCAAGATACTCCCTGAAAGCCCCCCATATCAGTTGGTAGGACATGCATTCCTTGCCGGAGCAGTCCCTTTTTCCGGCAGCGTAGTTGTGCTCGGAAACAGGCGGGGCGCTCACCGCATCATAGCCATAGGAGCGGTAAACCGCTGCCAGAACATCTCCAAGGTAGTCCACACTTGAGAAAAATACATGGCGGATATTCTTATCCATGTATTTGCCCGAATAAGCGCCGGAAGAAATATGCGACACAGCGCCCGAATTGTCCGGCAGGGCTATTTTGCCGTCCTGCGACCTGTACTGGCGCACAGACTGCAAAAAGGCCTGTATCCGCGTAACAAAGCCAGCCGCACCGCCATGCCCGTCACTTTCCAGAATAGTGTGTGGATAGCCATCAAGCATAGCCTGGAAGCTCTGCTCCGTGAAGGAGGCCGGGCCGCAGCCAAAGGATGACAGCATTAGGGGGTAGGCCTCCCCTGTGTTTCTGGCGGAAAGGGCGGCCCTCAAGTACCTGTTGGCATCCCCCCAGTATATTCTTTTGAGTTCCGGCGTATCTGCCGCAATGGGATAGCAGTCCGTTGGAATGGCCACAGCCCCGTTGCTCCTCAAGATATCGGGGATGGCGGAATTGGCGGCAGGGTCATGTATCACATGCAGGGAGCCGCACACCACAACAGCGGGAACGCCTTTTTCCTTTGCGTAATTCAGGGCTTTTCTGCCTATTTCCTCCAGTGCCAGCTCATAATTCTGCTGGGCAGCAGCAGCTTTTTCAATGGCCGGGCCAAGCAGGGCCAAATCAGCCTTCAGGGCTTTTGCCAAAGGCAACAGGGCCTTTTTGATTCCAGCTCCAGACAGCCCCTTTGCAAAAAAGAGCTTGGGGACAATGACGCGGGTTTTCTTGTTGCGCGCCTTCAATGCCTGCTCAATCATTTCCGGCATCGCCTGCTCGGTCACGCAGGGCTGGCCCCCTGGGCCGCTGCGGTCGGGAAAATCCATTATCTTTGGGAAAAACAGCAGTTCATCGTCCGTGTCGCATATTGCATGGGTTATTTTTACCGGCCCGCATGAATCGTAGGAATTGCAAAGATGCTCGCCCCTGGCCAGGGAGGAGGCGTTTGAGCGAAGGACCTTCACGCCGTGGCCAAGCTCAAAAACAAGGGTTGCCAGAAAGGGCAGGTAGCCCTCTATGGGGCCGCTCATGGGTATGGCCACTGTTTTGCCGGAAGGGTTTTGCCTTTCAAACTCCATTAAAAGATCGGCCCTTTCCATAAAAGGATTGGGGGCGGTTTTCTCCAGCTTGGCAAGGCGCTGGGCTGCTATTTCATACTTGGGGCAGGCCCCGCCGGAGGTGGCAATGAGCTTCTGGCCCTTGTACTGGATGGTGGTTTTCTGGATGGGACACAGGGTTTTGCACTTTTTGTCCTTGCATGTGAACTCGCTGCGCTCAAGTATTTGGGCATTTAGAAAATGATTTAAGTCAATTGGCTGCAAACCAAGAAGGGTTTTTGCGCCGGACTGCTCCACAGTGCAGATGCCTATGCCCCAGGCTCCCATTGCCCCCGGATTGGGGGGAACCACGATTTCGCGCCCCGTGACCGCGGCCAGGGTCCAGGCAAGGGAGGGATTGGAAGCGGGCTTGCCCTGAAAGAACACCTTTTTTCCAAGGGTTCGCTGTCCCATGACCCGGTTTAGGTAATTGTTTATGACCGAATACTGGAATCCTGCGAATATGTCCGCCGGGGTAAAGCCGTCATTAAGGGCGGCAGCGCCTGAATCAGCTATGAAAACCGTGCACATCTGGCCCAGATCCGGCGGCCTCAAAGCGCTGCTGGCAAGGGCCGCGAACTGCCCGATATCATTGACATTGTAGCAAAGGGCCTGCTCCTCCAGAAAAGAGCCTGTCCCAGCGCTGCAAGCCTTGTTCATGTCGCTTTGGGTTATGCGGCCCCCGCTTATGCGTATGTATTTGGCGTCCTGGCCGCCGATTTCCACTATGGACATATCCGCCCCGGCTTCCGGGTCAAGCTTTATGGCTGCCCTGGCATGGGCCACAATTTCATTTAAAACGCATACGCGCATAGAATCCGGATAAACAGCCCTGGCAAGGGTGGCAACAGCCTCGCGGCCCGAACCTGTAAGGCCGATGGCCCTTATGTCCGGGGACCCCTTTTCCAGAATGGCGGATATGAGCCGATAGCTTGCATCAACAGGGTTGCCGCGGGTGCAGTCATACACATCAAAAATGCACTGGCCTGTTTCAATGGAGGTAAGGGCCGCCTTGGCGCCTGTGGAGCCAAGATCAAGCCCCAGAACCGCAGGGATTGAGTCCCAGTTTGCCACCTTTTGGCCTTCCGGCATCATGGTTACCTTGTCTTTGTGCTGAGCGGCAGGTTCAAGCACGGCAAACCGTTTTTTTCTTGCCGTAAAAAGCGCTCTGCAATCTTTTGGAAGGCGGGCATCGGGATTTTTTACAGCATGGCCTGCTGCTGTAAGGGCCGCGCCCAAAGCATCAAACACAAGGTGATTTTCGGGCAGCAGAATTTCCTGGCCCGCCGAGCGGCCAAGCGCACTTGCAAAGGATTCTATTCTGGAGCAGCCGCCTATCAGATAAACAGGCCCAGCAACCTTGTTACGGGAAAGAAGGGCCGCTGTGTTTTTTGCAACAGAATCAAAAAAACCAGCAAAGAGATCATTTGTGGGCTTGCCGGAGTTGGCGTGATGGGTCATTTCGCTTTTTGCAAAAACCGAGCAGCGGGCTGTGATGGGAATCAGGCCGGGCGCCCCGGCGGCAAGGGCATCAGCATCTGCAATGCTCAAACCGAAACGGGCAGCGATTTTTTTCATGTTTTCGCCGGTGCCTGACGAGCATTTTTCATTTTCAATAAACCTGTATTGAAAGCGCCCTTTTCCCACCCTTGCTTTTTTTGCGGGAAGCTGCGCCTTTTCAAGGAGCTTTCTGGAAAGAATGCTGTACCCCCTTGCGCCGACACTCACCAGATTCATTTCATCGGGAAAGTCTTCATATTTTTCCAGAACAGCCTCCCGGCAGGCGTCTTCAGGAAGAACAAGAGCAGGGGCAAGAAAATCAGCAGCATAAAGCCCTGTTGCCCCAAGGGCGCAAAATTGGCTCATATCCCTTTGGCTGCACCATTTTTCAAAGGCCTCAAAAGGCTTGCCCTCGTGATCCATATATTGCGTCTCTTCCACCGTAAAATCGCCGTCATCGCTTATGTGCGCAACAACAAAGCCTGCGGAGGCCTTGCCCAAATCACATCCGGCTATTTTAAGCTCCATGACACCCTCGCCCTTTTAAGGTCATTGTTT
The DNA here is from genome assembly GCA_030018745.1 of Desulfatibacillaceae bacterium. Taxonomy (GTDB): domain Bacteria; phylum Desulfobacterota; class Desulfobacteria; order Desulfobacterales; family Desulfatibacillaceae; genus JAGVAW01. The sequence goes on from JASEHB010000103.1 coordinate 6,295, forward strand.
TACTTCCGGCCTTTGCTGCATTCACCTTATAGCTTGACCGGGAAAACTGAAAGAGGCATATATGACATATTTAATGTCAAAAGTGCCATAATGCCAAAACAGCAGGCAGGAGAATTTTACGGGAATACCAAAACTGGGAGCATATCATGGCCACAATAACAATTCTTGCAGAGGAAAGCTGCGCATCTTCGGCAATAACCGGGCTTGTTGATTCCCTTGCCGTGGCCAATCTCTGGCATGTCATGCTGGGACACAGAGACACGCTTTTTGACTGCCGAATCGTAACTGTTGACGGGAAGCCGGTCATGGCCAACGGCTCAATCGAGATAAAGGCCGACTGCTCCATAAAGGAAGCCGGAAATTCCGACATGATAATACTGCCTGGTTTTCTGCCGCCCTTTGACTTTTCCACGGCAAGAATAAAGGAGATAGGCCTCTGGCTGAAAGAAAGGCACTTGAAAGGGGAAATTGTAGCGGCAATATGCACCGGCTCATTTATTCTGGCCCAAAGCGGGCTTCTGGACGGCCGCGCCGCCACCACCAACTGGCAGTTTTCAGGCGAGTTCCGCCGGAAGTATCCCAAGGTGAATCTGAAGGAGGATGAGATTTTAACTGAGGATTCGGGCCTGATATGCACGGGCGCAGCCAGCGCATTTCTCAACCTTTGCCTTGAAATCATTGAAAAATATGGCTCAAAAGAGCTTGCCTGCCTGTGCTCCAGGTCGCTTCTCATAGATGCGGACAGGAAAAGCCAGGCCCCTTATATGCTGCGCGATTTTTACAAGGGCCATGCAGACAGCACAATTTTGAAGGCCCAGCAGTTTATGGAAAAGAAAATTGCAGGCCCTGTGTGCATTGATGAAATAGCAGGCGAGGTTTCACTTAGCCCCCGGCATTTCAAAAGGCGCTTCAAACAGGCCACCGGAGATTCGCCTTTGGCCTATCTGCAAAATCTTCGCGTGGAAACAGCAAAGAAGCACCTGGAAAACGGAATGGACACGGTAAATGAAATAGCTTTCATGGTCGGCTACGAGGATGTCAATTCCTTCAGGAAGGTTTTCAAAAAAATTGTGGGAATGCCGCCCAAGGATTACAGGGCAAAGTTTTCGGCTTTTGCCGCATAGGGCCTTGCACAATTGGGCAAAAGGCCGCAAAAAAAGCCAAGGGTTTATGCAAAAAATTATATTGAATTTTTAATCAGCCCGCATAATTCACGCGCCAATATTTGTGCACTGGCAAGGCTAGAGGGGCGAAGACATACTGTTGTATGTCGAGTCCCCGATAACGCAGCCAGTGTGCA
>JASEHB010000104.1 GCA_030018745.1 Desulfatibacillaceae bacterium
CCTTTAAAAGGCTTCTCCGATTTTAAAAGGCTTCGCCGGTTTTAAAAAGGCTTCGCCGGGCACTTCTCACACAAAAAGCTCTACAAAGCCAAACTTTTCAACATCCACAAGGCCTTTATCGGTGAGTTTAAGGCTTGGAATAACCGGCAGGGCCAGAAATGAAAGGGCCATGAAGGGGTCGTCTGCGCTGCACCCAAGGTTTCCGGCCTCCTTTATAAGAGTATCCAGGCGGCTTCTAATTTCTTCCAGGGGTTCCTCGCTCATCAGCCCTGCAATGGGCAGGGCAAGGCCTGCCAGAACATTTTGGCCAAGGGCCACAGCCATGCCGCCCTTGAGCTGTATAACCTCCTGGGCGGCTGTCTGCATGGAGGCGTCATCCATGCCTGCAACAATTATGTTGTGGGAGTCGTGGGCAATGCTTGCTGCAATGGCCCCTTTTTTTAGCCCAAAGCCCTGCACAAAGCCTTTGCCCATGCAGCCTGTTGCCCTGTGGCGCTCGATGACCGCCAGCTTTGCAATGTCATGGGCAGCATCACAATGGGCAAGGCCATCAGCAACCGGCACTGTTTTTATGGAATGGCCTGTCATCACCTGGCCTGGTACAAGCTCGATAATTCTTGCCTTATTGCTGCCTGCTGGTATGGAAAAGTCAATGGATTCGGGGGCCACATTAATGGAAAGGGGCGGGGTTACAGGGCTGGAGACTTCCGGCCGGGCAAGCGCCCTGCCGTTTTGTGCAACAAGAAGGCCGTTTTTGTAAACCGCATCAGCGCGCAGATTAAAAATGTCTTCCGCCACCACAAGGTCTGCAATGTAGCCCGGCGCAACAGCCCCTCGGCGGTAAAGGCCAAAATGGCAGGCTGTGTTATAGGAAGCCATTGCTATGGCGGTTGCCGGATCAAGACCAAGGGAAACAGCCTTGCGCACTATGGAGTCCATGTGGCCGTCATCAAGCAGGGTGTAGGGATGCCGGTCATCCGAGCAGAAGGCGCAGCGGCAGGCATTTTGCGGGGTAACAATGGGCAGCAGGTCTGCAAGGTTTCTTGCAGCAGTGCCTTCCCGAATCATTATGAACATGCCCTTTTCAAGTTTTTCTTTTGCTTCATCTGCAAGAACGCACTCGTGGTCGCTCTCCATGCCTGCGGCTATGTAAGCATCAAGCTCCTTGCCCCTTAAAAGGGGGCTGTGGCCGTCCACCCTTTTGCCACGCTTTTTAGCCGCTGCGATCTTTGCCAGCAAATCCCTGTCGCCTGCCAGCACCCCTGGAAAGTTCATGACTTCCGCCAGACCAAGCACACGGGGGTGATCAAAGTAAGGCTCCAAGTCCTCTGCACCAAGGCAGGCCCCGGAGCTTTCCATGTTTGTTGCAGGCACGCAGGATGGCAGCATGTAAAAGATATCTGCCAGCGATCCTTTGGCAGCCTCCAGCATGTAATCCAGGCCCTTTGCGCCAAGCACATTGGCAATTTCGTGCGGGTCAGCCACAACAGCCGTTGTGCCGCAGGCCGCAGCAGCCCTTCCAAAGGAAGCAGGCCCTGCCAGGGTGGATTCAATATGGATGTGCGCGTCAATTAAACCCGGTAAAAGAAAGCGGCCCTTAAGATCCACAACCTTGCGGGCCTTGCGGGGGCCAAAGCCTGCAATAAGCCCGTCTGCAACAGCAACAGAAGTTTGCTCAATGCTTCGGGTAAAGACATTGACAAGCCTTGCATTTACAAAGAGAAGATCAGCAGGCTCCTTGCCCAGGGCTGCATTTATAACCTTACTGCTTGTCTGCGCTTTCATTTTTGCCTGCAATTCTTTTTGCAATTTCTGCCACGCTGGCCATTGCCGCTTCAACGCCAAAGGTCAAAAGTTTTTTATTCTGCACCACAATGCGGCCGGCCACAAGCACCATGCTCACATCCGCGCCGCAGGCGGAATAAACCAGTAATGATTTGGAGTTGTAGCATGGGGTAAGGTGCGGGGAATTTGTGTCCACCAAAATAATATCGGCCTGTTTGCCAACTTCAAGGCTGCCGGTGATGCTCCCAAGGCCCACGGCTTTTGCCGCATCAACTGTGGCCATTCTTATAACCCTGTCTGCCGGGCTTTGGGTGGGGTCATGGGTTAAAATCTTGCCAAGCCGCGCAGCAAGGCCCATTTCGCGGAACATATCTGCACTGTTGTTGCTTGCAGGCCCGTCCGTGCCTAAAGCCACGCACACGCCAGCATCTTCTAAAAGTTTTATTGGAGCAATGCCCGAAGCAAGCTTGGTGTGGCTTGACGGGCATATGCACACGGAGGCGCGGCTGCTGGCAAGGATTTTTGCGTCAGCCTCGTCAACCCATATTGAATGTATGACAAGGGTATTGGAGTCCAGCACCCCCAGGCTGTTCAGATAGGCAATGGGGCTTTTGCCGTGGGTTGAGATGGAGTTATCGCGCTCAAATCGGGTTTCCGCCGCATGAATCTGGAACAGCACTCCAAGCTCATTCGCCTTTTGCTTTGCCTCCTGTATGGTCTTGGCAGAGCAGGTGTAGGGCGAATGGCAGAATATGGAGGGCCGGATAAGGGGATTTTCCGCCTTTTTCCATTGGCTTACAAAGCGCCCGGCCACGGCCACGCCTTTTTCAGGGTCTGGAGCGCCGGGGGCCGGAAAGCCAATCACCCCCTGGCCCAGAACAGCCCTCATGCCGGAAAGGTTGACAGCTTTGGCCACTTCATCTTCCAAAAAATAGCCGTCACAGCAGGTGGTGGTTCCGTTAAGGAGCATCTCCCCGCAGGCCAGAAGCGTACCGGCAGCCACGGTTTTCTTTTTTATGTGAGCAGCTTCAGCAGGGAAGATATGGTTATTGAGCCAGTCGGCAAGGGCAAGATCATCGGCCAGCCCACGGAAAAGGGTCATGGGAAGGTGCGTGTGGGCGTTTACAAGACCGGGCATTATTATGCCGCCCAAAGCATCCAACACTTTTGAGGCATCTGGCACAGGAATATCGTCTGCACTTGCAACCTGGGCGATCTTGTCGCCGGAAACCGCCACAAAGCCCTTTTCCACAACTCTGTCAGACGAATCGCAGGTGATTATTGCGCCGTTTTTTATTACCAGATCATACATAAGAGTCTTAAAGGCCGTTAACTATGGCCGTATTATACGGGCCAGTTGCCGCACATCGGCCATGGCCTTTTCAACATCCAGGAACAAAAGCTGCCGGTTTTCCATAACCAGCCTGCCGTGGATAACGCTGTGGGCCACATCGCTGCCCCTTGCCGCATAAACAAGGTGCGAAACCGGGTTGTACATGGGTGTAAGGTGGGGCTTTGCCGTGTCCACCACAATTATATCTGCAAGCTTGCCCTTTTCTATGGAGCCGATAAGGCTTTCCATGCCTAAAGCTCTTGCGCCGTTGATGGTGGCAAGCTCAAGGGCGGTCTGGGCCTTCATCACCGTGGGGTCCTCTGTAACAACCTTGTGCACCTTGGCTGCCGTGTCCATTTCGCCAATCATGTCCAGATCATTGTTGCTGGCGCAGCCATCCGTGCCCAAGGCAACGCAAACACCTGCCGCCATAAGCTCTTTTACCGGGGCCGTGCCCGAAGCAAGCTTCATGTTGCTTTCCGGGTTTATGGCAACCTTCACGCTGTTTTTTGCCAGAAGATTTATGTCGTCATCAGTTAAAACCACGCAGTGATCCGCCACCACCCTGGGGGAGAGAAATCCCAGATCCGCCAGGTGCGCCACAGGCGTTTTGCCGTATTTTTCAAGCATCTGGGCCACCTCGGCCTTGGTTTCCGAAACATGGATTATAACCGGGGCATTCCATTTTTGGGCAAGGTCAGCAGATTTTTGCAGAATGGCCGGGGCGCACAGATAAGGCGAGTGAGGCTCCACGGCAATGCTCACCCTGGGGTGTGCCTTGTATTTTTCAAGGAGCATCTCCGTGAATTCAAAGCCCTTTTCAATGGGGCCGTAGTTGGGGGAGGGAAAATCATATAAAACCTCGCCCACAACAGCCCTCATCTGCGCGTCATCTGCCGCCTGGGCGACAGCGTCCTCAAAAAGGTACATGTCGCAAAAGCAGGTGGTGCCGCTAAGAATCATCTCCGCGCAGGCCAGCATTGTTCCTGCATAAACCATGTTGCGGTTCAGCGTTGCCTCTGCCGGGAAAATGTGGTTGTTGAGCCAGTCCATGAGGGGCAGATCATCGGCCAGCCCCCTAAAGAGGGTCATGGCTGCATGGGTGTGGGCGTTGACAAACCCGGGCATGATTATCCCGCCCTTTGCATCCAGCACCTTTGCGGCCCCGGCCTTGTCAACTTCGCCGGTTTTGCCCACTGCGGCAATGGAGCTTGCCTTTATACCCACAGCGCCGTTGGCAATAATTTCGTTATTTTTGTTTAAAGTGATGACAATGCCGTTTTCAATGACAAGATCAAAGGACATGGAGCGCTCCGGACAGGGCAAAAGAGTAAGGGGAAAGCCTGCATCAGGCTTGGCAGGCGCGAAAAAACCGTTAAGAGAGATTGGCTTCCAATGCCTTTTCCAAAATCCGGCTCACTTTTGGGGCTGCTGCATCCGCCACGGCGATGATTTCATCCAGGGAGGCAGGGGAAAGCCTGCCCGGCACATTTACATTGGTGACAACAGCAAGGCCCAGCACCCTTATTCCCTCGTGCACCGCGCAGATAACCTCGTTGACCGTGGAAAAGCCCACAACATCGGCCCCTATCATGCGCAGAAAACGCATTTCCGCCGGGGTTTCAAGGGAAGGGCCTTTAAGCCCTGCATAGACCCCCTCTGTAAGCGCAATTCCCAGGGCTTTTGCCGCAGCCCGCGCAGCAGCAGCCAGGGCCGGGTCGTAGGGGGCGTGCATTTCCGGAAAGCGAGGCCCCCAGTCATCCACATTTTTGCCCACCAGGGGGTTTTCGCCTGAAAGGTTTATGTGGTCTGTAATGAGCATTATGTCGCCTGCATTGTGGGCAGGGTTAAGCCCGCCGGTGGCGTTGGCCATGGCAAGCACCTTTATCCCAAGGCGGGCCAGCACGCGGATGCCAAAGGTTGCCTCCAGCACCGAGTAGCCCTCGTACAAATGGAAGCGGCCCTGCAAGGCCACGGCCCTGTGCCCGGCAAAGCTGCCGAAAACAAGCCTGCCCCTGTGACCGGCAACCGTTGACACAGGAAAATGGGGAATCTGTTCGTAGGCAATAAAGTCCGCGTCCTTCATGGCCTCCACAGCCGCGCCCATGCCTGTTCCTGCCAGAAGCCCGATAACCGGCGGCTCCCCAAATTTTTTCCGCAGAAAATCCGCTGCCTGCTCCACCTTCTTTTTGTATTCGTCCATTGAGGCTCCGGGCTTTTTTTAGGTTAATGAATGTAAAAAGTCATAGCCAATGCGCTGGCAGGCGTCAAGGTTCACCAACCAGGTTGGAGGAATGACAATGGGGCCTGCCCCAAATAAGCTATTGACCGGCCTTTTTCTTTTGGCTATGTTTTTTCTTAATTTCGGATAGAAATCCGGATTTTGCAGTTGATTGCCGCCGTAATTAAGCGCAGAGGAGCAGGGCGCTATAACAAGCAAAAAAAAACGGCGAAGCCTGTTTGAGCAATGGGGCCACGAGGGTCTTGCTTCCTTGATTGAAATTAAAGGAAGACCCTTGTGGTTTTTTTTCTGGCCGGGGCCTTTTTTAGGTCTGCTTTTGCGGCCTGTTTTGTGGTGCCGGATGGAGAAGAACAAGCCTGGAGGATTTATGTCCCTTCGATATTTCTGCCTGCTGGCCCTTGCTTTGCTGGCAGCAACCCCGCCATTGGCAGCCCAGGATTTGGGCGGCAGGGTGGAAAAACCACTTGTACAATCTTTTGAGGTCGGCCAGCAGGCCCAGAAGGCTTTGGACGATTGGGACCGGGAGCATACCGAGCTTGTGGCCCGCTACAAGTCTCTTGCTGCCCAGGTGGAGCAGAAAAAGGCCCTGGTGGAGGATGCGGAGGGCCTTGTTCAGGCACTTATGGAGCAGGCTGCCAGCCTCACGGCCCGCAAGGAGCAGGCTGCCAGGATGGCTGACGGGATAATGCCCTTTCTTTTTGAGGCTGTCTCATCTTTAAAAAGCATTGTGGAAGGCGGCGAGCCTTTTTTGGCAGAAGAGCGCAGGCTTCGGGTGGAGGCCCTGGAAAAAAACCTGGCGGATCTGTCTGTGCCGCCGGGCGAGAAGTTTCGCAAGGTTATGGAGGCCTTTTTTCTTGAGGCCGAATACGGCAACACGCTGGAGACTTACCGCGATCTTGTTCAGGTGGATGGTCAGCAGATAAGGGCCATCGTATTCCGCTTTGGCCGGGTGGCCCTTTTCTGCCAGAGCCTGGATGGAGCCAGATACGGCATTTATGAGCCTGCGGCAGGCCAGTGGCAGTGGCTTGCCTCCAGATACGCACCGGAGTTGGCAAAGGCCTTTGCAATGGCGGGCAGGCAGAGGCCTGCAAACATTGTAACCCTGCCGCTGGGAAAGGTGGCTGCGCCATGAGACAAATTTTTGCTGTTATGGCGCTTGCGGTTCTTGTTCTGGCCCTTCCCTGCTCTGCCCAGGATGCACGGCTGGAGCGCCAGGAGGCTTTCAAAATAGAGCAGCAGCTTGTGGAGGCTGCCCAAAGGGAGAGGCAGCAGGCCATTGAAGATGCAAAACGCATTGAAAGGCAAATTCTTGAGGATAAAAACCGCCTCAAGGAGGCCATAAATAATCTTGAAAAGGAAAATGCCCGGCTTGATAACTCGCTAAAGGGCCTTGAGCAGCAGGCAATGGGGCTGCATGAGCAGATTGACGGCCTGACCGATGAGGCCAGCATGATGGAGGCCCAAATCCGCGAGCTTGCCGGTTTTGTGAAAATGAGCGCCAGAGAGCTTGACACCCTTTTGCACCAAAGCCCCCAAAGCGCCTTCCCTGGCCGCAGGGCAGCCCTTGAGCGGGTGCGCCGGCTGGCAGAGGAGTCAAGTTTCCCCTCAATGGAAGACCTTGCTGTAATGCAGAAGCTCCTTGAGGAGGAAATCGTAAAATCCGGTCAGGTGCGGGTTGAGAATCTTCCGGTAGTGAACCGCCAGGGCCATGACGAGACTGTCCCTGTGATGCTTATCGGCAATTTTTCCGCCTTTGCCAAAATTGGCGGACAAGCGGACTTTCTTTTGTATTCGGAGCAGACGGGCCGTTTTTTCGAGCCTTCAAGGCCTTCGCCAAAAAAGCTGCGCAAGAATTTGGCTTCCTATATTGAAGGCCAAAGTCTGTCTGTTGCCGTGGATCTTTCCCGCGGGGCGGCCCTGCGCCAGATGATTCACCGCATGAATTGGAGCGAGCAGCTTAAAAGCGGCGGCCCGGTTGTTTATCCCATACTGGCAATTGCAGTTCTGGCATTTATTATTGTGGTCGAGCGCCTTGTTTTCCTTTTCAGGGTGCGCACCAATGTGGAAGGCCTCATGAACGAGGTTATCCGCCTGGCCCAGAAAGGCAAATGGGATGAGTGCCTGGAAGCCTGCAAAAGCAGGGGGGATAGGCCTGTGCCGCGGGTGCTGGCCGCAGGCCTGGGTGCGCGCAGCCTGCCCCGTGAGGATAT
>JASEHB010000105.1:0-6566 GCA_030018745.1 Desulfatibacillaceae bacterium
CGGGCCTTTGACATCTATTCCCGCCTGCTAAAAGATCGCATCATCTTCATGGGCACGCCTGTCAATGACGATGTTGCCAATCTCATCATCGCCCAGCTTCTTTTCCTGGAATCCGATGACCCGGACAAGGACATCAATTTCTACATCAACTCCCCCGGCGGCGTTGTAACGGCAGGCATGGCCATCTATGATACCATGATGTACATAAAGTCGGATATCACCACCGTGTGCATAGGCCAGGCTGCAAGCATGGCTGCGGTTCTTCTCTCTGCAGGCGCTCCGGGCAAGCGCTATTCCCTGCCAAATTCCCGCATACTCATTCATCAGCCCATGGGCGGCTTCCAGGGCCAGGCCTCGGATATTGCCATACACGCAAAGGAGGTGCTGCGTATGCGCCAGCGCCTCAACGAAATTCTTGCCCTGCACACCGGCAAGCCTGTGGACCAGCTGGAAAAGGATACGGACAGGGATTATTTTATGAGCAGCGAGGAGGCCAAGGCCTACGGATTGATTGATCATGTCATCGCCAACCGCGCTGACCTTGAGAAGATCGGCTGAAAAATAAGGGTTTGCGCCGCAAGCCCGGCCTGACTCACCCAGGGTTTGCGGCCGCCGGCCTTGAAGGCTTGTTTGGCGCCGGAGCGTTAAAACCGCTCCGGCGCTTTTGTCCGGGCCTGCTTGTTGCGCCACTGCAGCCCCCGTTTTAAGCCCCTTTAAAAAATGTTGCCCAACAACAGCTTGCCAAACAAGGCAGGCGGGACTATATTATTTACCAGCGTCATCAACCTGTTTTATGGGTGCTAAAAAAAGGAAAAGGCAGTCAAATTAAACTGCTGCATCCCGTGGAGACCGCACATGGCCAAAAAAAGCGATGCCAATGATCATCTCCGGTGCTCGTTTTGCGGAAAGAACCAGGATGAGGTGAAAAAACTCATCGCTGGCCCGGCTGTTTACATCTGCGATGAGTGCATTGAGCTTTGCAATGAAATCATTGCAGAGGAAACCGAAAGAGGCGCACCTTCCTGCAGCGCCAAAACCATTCCATCCCCCAGGGAAATAAAGGCAATGCTCGATGAATATGTCATTGAGCAGGACTATGCCAAAAAGGTGCTTTCCGTGGCGGTTCACAACCACTACAAGCGCCTGGAATCCTGTGTGGAAACCGGGGATGTGGAAATCCAGAAAAGCAATGTCCTGCTTTTAGGCCCCACAGGCTGCGGCAAGACCCTGCTGGCCCAGACCCTTGCCCGCTTTCTGGATGTTCCCTTCACCATTGCAGACGCAACAGCCCTCACCGAGGCCGGATATGTTGGCGAGGATGTTGAAAACATCATTTTGAGCCTTCTGCAGAACGCTGATTATGATGTGGAAAGGGCAAAAAGGGGCATTGTCTATATTGACGAAATAGACAAGATCGCCCGCAAGTCCGACAACCCGTCCATCACGCGGGATGTTTCCGGCGAAGGCGTGCAGCAGGCCCTGCTCAAGATAATTGAAGGCACCATGGCCAGCGTTCCGCCCAAGGGCGGCCGCAAGCACCCCCAGCAGGACTTTGTGAAGGTGGACACCTCCAACATTCTTTTTATTGTGGGCGGCGCCTTCAACGGGCTGGAAGACATCATCTCCAGGCGCATGAACGACAAGGTCATGGGCTTTGGCGCAAAGGTGGAAAGCGCGGAAGCAAAGAAGCGGGGCGACATCCTGCTTCAAACCCGGCCTGAAGATCTGCTCAAGTTCGGGCTTATTCCCGAATTTGTGGGCAGGCTTCCCGTGATTGCAGCCCTTGGCGAGCTGAACAAGGAAAGCCTTGTGAGAATTCTGCTGGAGCCTAAAAACGCCCTTGTCAGGCAGTTCCAGAAGCTTTTTCAGATGGAGGGCGTCAAGCTGCGCTTCACGGAGGCCGCCCTTGCCGCAGTTGCAGCCGGAGCATTGGAAAGAAAGACCGGGGCCAGAGGCTTGAGGGCCATACTGGAAACAACCATGCTGGACATCATGTACGAAATCCCCAGCATGGAGCATGTAAAGGAATGCGTCATCGGCGAGGAGGTCATCTTAAACAGGGAGGAGCCGATACTTCTTTTTGACCAGACCTACGAAAAGACCAAAAAGAAAGCCTGACGCAGCCATATCACAAAAAAATGGCGGCCTTTTCAATGCGGCTGCTGAAAGAAGGTTATATGTTTGGTATTGCAAAAGACAAAAAAGGCGGCGAGGAAGACGAAAAACTCATCCTGCCTCTTCTGCCCCTGCGCGACATTGTGGTTTTCCCCCACATGGTTGTTCCCCTTTTTGTGGGCAGGGAAAACTCCATCAATGCGCTGGCCGAGGCCATGAACCGGGACAAGCGCGTTTTTCTGGCCACCCAAAAGCGCGCCCAGGTGGATAGGCCCGGCTTCAAGGACATCCACAGAACCGGCACTTTGGGCACGGTGCTCCAGCTTCTGCGCCTGCCCGACGGCACGGTGAAAGCCCTGGTGGAGGGCAAGGCCCGCGGAGACATAAAAGAGTTCATCAGCGAGGAAAACCACTTCCAGGTGGAGGTGGATATTCTTGCCGAGCCTCAAATGTCCGACACAGAGGCCGAGGCCCTCAAAAGGGCCATCCACGAGACTTTTACCGCCTATGCCAAGATAAACAAGAACATTCCAAAGGATCTTCTGCAGAATGTTCAGACCGTGTCAGACCCTTCCCAGCTTGCAGACACGGTGGCCGCGCACTTCAATTTTCAGATAAAGGACAAGCAGCGCCTTCTGGAAACCGTTTCCCCGGCAGACCGCATGACCCTGCTTCTGGAGCTGATGCGCGCTGAAATCGCCATCAACGAGATGGAACACAAGATAAAGGGCCGGGTCAAGGAGCAGATGGAAAAGACCCAGCGCCAGTATTATCTCAATGAGCAGATCCGGGCCATCAAAAAGGAAATGGGCGAGGACGACCAGTCCGGAGAATTTCAGGAGCTGGAAAGGCGCGTAAAGAAAAAGCGGATGCCCAAGGAGGCTGCCCAGCGGGTGCGTCAGGAGCTTAAAAAGCTCAAGATGATGAGCCCCATGAGCGCCGAAGCAACAGTGGTGCGCAATTACATTGACTGGTTTCTGGCTGTTCCCTGGTACGAAAAAAGCAAGGTGCGCCTGGATGTGGACGAGGCGGAAAAAATCCTTGAGGAAGACCATTACGGGCTGGAAAAACCCAAAGAGCGCATACTGGAATACCTTTCCGTCCAGGCCCTTGTGAAAAAGATTCGCGGCCCCATACTCTGCCTGGTTGGGCCTCCGGGTGTTGGCAAAACATCTTTGGCAAAATCTGTTGCGCGGGCCACCAACCGCGAGTTTGTGCGCCTTTCGCTGGGCGGCGTGCGCGATGAAGCGGAAATACGGGGCCACCGGCGCACCTACATCGGGGCCTTGCCGGGCAAAATTCTCCAGTCCCTCAAAAAGGCCGGGGTTTCAAACCCTGTAATGTGCCTGGATGAAGTGGACAAGATGAGCATGGACTTTCGGGGAGACCCTTCCGCAGCCCTGCTGGAAGTGCTCGACCCGGAGCAGAACTACGCCTTCAACGACCATTATCTGGATGTGGACTACGATCTTTCGGATGTGCTTTTCATAACCACGGCCAACACCCTGCCGGAGATTCCCCTGCCCTTGCAGGACCGCATGGAAATCATCCGCATCCCCGGCTACACGGAATATGACAAGTTCAACATTGCCAGGGGTTTTCTTTTGCCCAAGCAGGCCAAGTTGAACGGCCTGGATGAGGAAACAATCAAGTTTTCCGATAACGCCATCTACGAAATAATCCGCAAATACACGCGGGAAGCAGGGGTGCGCAACCTGGAGCGGGAAATTGCAGCCATCTGCCGCAAGGCTGCCCGCAAAATTGTCAGCGACCCGGAGCGCAACGCAGTGCAGATTTCCGCCCAGAGCGTGGAAAAAATGCTCGGCCCGCCCCGCTTCCGCTACGGCCAGATGGAGGAAGTTGACCGCATAGGCCTTGCAATGGGCCTTGCCTGGACCCAGGTGGGCGGCGAAATTCTCTCTGTGGAAACCATAACCATGCCCGGCAAGGGAGATGTTTCCATCACCGGAAAGCTTGGGGATGTGATGAAGGAATCCGCCCAGGCCGCAGTTACCTATGTGCGCGCCCGCGCCCCGCGCCTGGGCCTGGACCCGGAATTCCACAAGAAGCTGGACATCCACATCCATATCCCGGAAGGGGCCATTCCCAAGGACGGGCCTTCGGCTGGCATAACCATGTGCACAGCCATTGTCAGCGCTCTAACCAACAGGCCCGTGCGCCGGGACCTTGCCATGACCGGCGAAATAACCCTGCGGGGCCGCGTGCTGCCCATAGGCGGGCTTAAGGAAAAAATCCTGGCCGCCCATCGTGCAGGCGTGCGCGAGGTGCTTATTCCCGATGAAAACGAAAAGGACCTGCGCGACATTCCCCAGAAGATAAGCAGGCATGTGAAAATAACCCCTGTGTCGCACATGGATGAGGTTCTGGAGCACGCACTTGTGTTAAAGGAAGGGGAAAAGCTTTTCACGGACGAAAAGCTGCCTTTTGAGTGCGTTACCCCGCCCAAAACCCTTGAGGGCGGCAGGCCTGGTTTGCAGATAAACTGAATTCGCCCTGTTTTGGCATTCGGGCAGAACCCCTGTTTGCACGGCAGGCCTGTGTAAAAGGCCTGCCAGCCCCTTGCAGCCTGCTTGGGGAATAAAAATGGGGGAATAAAAACAAAGGATGCGCCAGGTTTAACGCAGCCTGCTGCGGGAAACTGGCTTTGTTTTCGATTAAAAACTGCTTGCAGAAAAACTCTTTTCCTTAAGGTTTTTAAGCAAGCAAAATCAGGTGTTACAAACAGCTTGTTAAAAAAACGGTTTTAGACCCGGCAGTCCAAACGATTTATCTTGACAGGCTTGCAGCGAGTTGTTAGGAAGCGTCTGCTTTTGAGAGAAATGCAAAGGGGCCTTGGCTCATTATATGTTTCCTCTTTGCAAGCAGCGCCAGTGAGCCTGTTATCCTGCGGGCGGGTAGCTCAGTTGGGAGAGCATCGGCCTTACAAGCCGGGGGTCACAGGTTCAAGCCCTGTTCCGCCCACCACGGGGGCGTAGCTCAGTTTGGTTAGAGCGCCGGCCTGTCAAGCCGGAGGTCGCGAGTTCAAGTCTCGTCGTCCCCGCCATAAATCAAGTAAAATCGGCTGGTTATGCAGCCGATAGTTTCACAGCAAAAGCTGTTTGGGGAGTTGACGGCTCCCCAGACGGCTTTTGTTTTCTGGAAAGCACTTCAATCGAAGCCCTCAAATCGCCCAGTTGGTGCAAGTATCTCTCCGTTGTACTTAATTTTTTGTGCCGGAGAATTGCCTGGATGTGAACTGCCGGAACCCCATCTTGCGCCAAAATGCTCGCTGATAAGTGGCGAATGGAGTGAAGGCCGAAACTTTGTACCCCAGCCTCTTGGCAGAGTCCCTTCAGCCAGCGCTTTCTTTCATAATAGGCTGTTTTGGTTTCCGGATTGGGAAATACCCATTCTGAATCCACTTTTTTTCTCTGGTCTTCAAGCGCTTCCTTTAGATCCTCTGTCATGGGTAGCCAGTCAAACTCCCAAGTGCCGCTCTGGCGCTTCCTTGTAAAAAGCCTGACTCTGGCTCGTTGGAAATCAACATCTTCCCATTTCAGCCGAAAAATTTCGCCCCTTCTGGCTGCCAGATGAATATAGGCTAATAGCATACAGCGGTCTTGGCCCTTAGCCATGTCATAGACTTTCCAAACATCCTCAAATGAGGGGATGTATCTGGGGTGTCTTTTTTCTGGCATGCGTTCTACCATAAAAGGATTTGGCTCTGGTAAAGGCGGATCCATATACTTGATCCCCCAAGCCCAGCCAGCCAGAAGATTTTTTCGGTCTTTGTTGGCTGCGTAACCGCTTCTCTGCTCCTGCTGTTTTTGGATGTGTTTCAGTGCAGCAAGCGGCTTCAAATTTTCAACCGGAGTGCTTGGGTCTGCGCTTTGGAATAATAATCGGAAGGCCAATCGTTTTTCTTTGTAAGTCTTCACTGAAAAACGAGCCTTCGCAAAATCAAGATACTCTTGCGCCCAATCACCCAAACAGGTTGTGCCGGTCGCTGGCAGCCAGTCGTTGACGGGTTTTGACTGCATCCGGGTTTCCCATGCCTTGGCTTCCGCCTTGGTGTCGAATTTCTTCTCCTTCTTGAACTGTCTGCCCTGGTGCATCTTCCTGACTTGTCCTACCCACTTGGGACCTCGTTTGTACGGCATTTATTATTCTCCTTTCGAAAAAGATTATGCGCCGTCCCAAGCGTATTCCGCCTAACTGGTCAGCATACTTGCGAACGGTTTTTTCGTCCGGTCCCAAGATTGCGCCGACCTGTTTGGGGGACAGAGCCTTCCCCAGTTCTTCCTGTAAAATTTCCATTGTTTTCTCCCAACCAGGGCCTTAAAAAAGGCCCCAGGCCGGGAATTTCGGCTTAAAAACACGTCTAATCCCTCACTTTCATCAAAATTTGCCGTTAAAAATCCAATTTTTGCCCGAAACTCCCCGTAAATTGT
>JASEHB010000105.1:6576-7552 GCA_030018745.1 Desulfatibacillaceae bacterium
TCGTGTGTTTTGGGGCGTCCACCGCTGATTTCATGCCTGAAAACCTGGCTGAAGCAGCAGTGGACTCCCGTTTTCCTTGTTATCTCCCGCCAATGTTTTCCAGAAGAATTTCCCTTGCAACTTCAGCGGCGGATGTAACCTGGTTCGTCTTCTCCAGGTTACGCTGTGCCGCCATTTTCCGGAGTTGCGTGCGTATCTCCACAGGGATGCTGATCATCAAAGGTACCTGCTTTTCCTGATTCATGTTTTCTTCACCTCCTTCCTCCTCGTTCCCAAAAAAGTTTGACCTGGGCAGTCAATGCCCAAAACAAGACTGGCTGCTTGCCCTGTTTATAGTTTGTCCTCATCTCCCTTCAACATGAAGGCGCATGGTCTTAATCGGGCAAAGGCATACCGAAAAAAGCATAATTCAGTTCTGAATCCAGGGCCTTTCCAAGGGATAAAATAAAAACCCCCTTGGTAAACACCCTGAAACAGCAACAGCCCAGGGGACAATTCATTTGAAAAGTTATTGTGGAAGATTGGCTGCCTTCTGCCTTTTAGCTGGCGGTGTATGTCTGGCCATGTCTTGAATGTGCGCCGTCTTCTGGACTCTCATCTGGACTCTCATCTGGAGTACCCCCTGGCGAATCCAGCGGTCTATTCATGGGGATTTCCATTTTGTAAATGCCTAATAGTCCAGGTCAGCAGGAAGGGGCCTTAAAATCGATTTGGGGACTTCATTTTGTTGGACTGAATTTTGATATCGCCTATGACTGTCACAAGTGGTTGTCGGACTGAAAAAAGTGACGACTCATCAATAAAAGTGACGGCAGGGTGACGATACATTTTGGGGCTGCCGTCACTCATTTATTCTATGTAATTCAAATGGTTGTGACAATAGTGACGGCGATGTAGGCAGATTTCGTAAAACTATATTTATACTACTGCGTTAAGTAAAGCCTGATAAAAAGGTTCGAGAAACTCGCCTCCTACA
>JASEHB010000106.1 GCA_030018745.1 Desulfatibacillaceae bacterium
GGTGAAAAAGGCCCTTGCAAAGCTGGATTTTCTGGCCGTTATAGATCCTTTTCTCACCCGAACGGCAAGAATGGCCACCGTTGTTCTGCCTGCCTGCCTGTGCTTTGAAAAAACCCAGCTAAACCGCGCATCCATGCGAAACAACCTTGTTATGCTCCAGGATGAAGCCATAAGCCCCGTGGGGATGAGCCGCCCGGACTGGGAAATTGTTTTTGACCTTGCAAAAAAACTTGGGCTTACCGAATTCTTCCCCTGGAAAAGTGTTGAAGATGCCATTGACTTCCAGCTTGCCCCTTCCGGCATAAAGGTGGAGGCACTTCGCAAGAGCCAGCAGGGCATTGCCGCTCAACAGGTGCGATTTGAAAAATATCGCCAGGATGGTTTTGCCACCCCCAGCGGCAAGGTGGAGCTTTTTTCCCAAAGGCTTGCTGATGGCGGCCAGCCGGGAACTCCTTTTGAAAAGGGCTTTGGCAGTCAATCGGTGAGCTTTGAGCAGGAGCTTGGCCAAAACGGGCTTCTGGGCATGAGCGGGGATCGCACAAACTACTTCACCCACAGCCAGTTCCACAATATTGACGCCCTGGCAAAGAGGTGCCCAAAGGCCCAGGCAAACCTGCACAAGGAAGATGCCGCAGAGCGGGGCATAAATGACGGGGACCTGCTGAAAATAAGCACCCCGCGCGGCGAGGTTAAAATGATTGCCCAAATCTCCGATGCTGTGCAAAAGGGCTGGATTCAGCTTGGCTGGGGCTTTGGGGATGCAGACCCAGAGGCAGGCGTCAATCTTCTTACAGATGACAACCTGCGGGACCCGGTCACCTGCACCCCTTCTGCCAGAAGCTTTTACTGCAAGGTGGAAAAGATTGAGTAAAGACAGTTAAAAGGCATCCGTTTTTGCCCCGCAGCAGCACATTCTTTTTGGTCATATCTGTTGATGCCCGAATCTTGTAAACCAATATCCCGCCTCTCCCGTCTTACTGTTATGAAGCATTTTTGCGGAAAGTTAGGGCCAAAAATGCCTGTACTGTGTTATCCTGATAACCGTTGCCGCAAGGCTGGCAAAAAGATTGACCAAAAGCCCTTTGACCACTGGCAGGCATTAACAAACGACCCCACAAGAATTTTGACGGGCAAGAGTGAAAAAACTCCTTTTTATTCTAATTGCTGTTTTATGCCTTGTACTGACAGGCTGTCGGCCCTTCACGCCGGAGCCTTTTTCCTATGATAGCCTCGCCCTGCCCCAGGAATATGCCCCAGGCCCAGGTATGGAAATACCTTCAACAGACTGGTGGCTGGATTTTAATGACAAGGGACTGGCGCTTTTAATGGAAAAAGCGCTGGAGGACAACTTTGCCATTGCAAAGGCAATGGCTCGCCTTGCCCAGGCAAGAGCCTCGGCAGTTGTGGCCGGGGCGGCACTTTCCCCGCAGATCCAGGCCGGAGCAGGAACAGCATTTTCACGCAGGCTTTCAGATGACGGCCCTTCAACAGAGAGATATTCGCTCAACTTTCTGGCCTCTTATGAAATTGACCTCTGGGGGCGGCTTGGCTCGCTCAAGGAGGCGGCTCTTCTGGAAGCACTCCAAGCCCAGGAGGCCGTTGGGGCTGCAACTGTTACCGTCAGCGCCCAGGTTGTTGAAAACTGGATTTATCTTATCTATCAGAAAGCCCTTCTGTCCCTTTTGGAAGAGCAGCTTGAAACAAACCAAAAAACCCAGGAGCTTTTGGAGTTCCGCTTTGCCCACGCCCTTGCAAGCGCGCTGGATGTGCTCCAGCAACGCCAGGCTGTTGAGCAGGTACTCGCGCAAATCCCCCTGGCCAGGGCCGAAGAAAAACGCCTTGCCAACTCACTGGCCTTTCTTTTGGGTCAGATTCCCCAAGACCTTGACATGGAAATTCCCGGCTCCCTGCCAGCGCCCTCTCCCCTGCCGGAAAATGGAATCCCCCTTAATTTTATTGCCGCAAGGCCGGATGTTCAGTCAGCCCGATTAAGCCTGGAAAGCGCCCAATGGCGCCATGCAGCGGCAAAAGCCGCAAGGCTGCCAGCCCTTTCCATCACAGCCGGGGCAGGCAGCGAGGCCGCCAGGTTTAACGAGGTGCTCGACAACTGGATAGCAAACCTTGGGGCAAATCTTCTGGCTCCGGTTTTTGACAACAGGCGGCGGGCGGCCCAGGTGGATCTGGAAGCTGCTGCCATTGAGGAAAGGTTTGCTGATTTTCGCAGCACCCTTTTTGTTGCCATTGTTGAAACCCAAAATGCCCTGGCGGACCGTGAGGGCCTTCTTGAGCAGATTGAAGCCCTGGAAAGGGAGTTAAATGCCGCCACAAGGGTTTTTGAAGAGGCAAACCAGAGGTTTGCAAGAGGGGTGAATGACTATCTGCCCGTCATCACGGCTCTTTTGACAGTCCAGCGCCTGGAAAGAAGCATACTGCAAAGGCAGGCCGGGCTTCTGGCAAACAGGATAGCCCTGCACAGGGCGCTTGGGGGCGTGAGGTTGGCCCAAACCGGGCAGGCAGACCGTTGATTGCCGCCCTTATTAATCCGCAAGGCAGGCAATATAAAGCAGCCTTGCCGTTAAAGTCATGCAGCCCGAAAGAGGCCTAAAGAAACATGAATCAACAAACAACTCCTTCCAGCAGCAGCGCAGCAGACAGAGCGGAAAACCACTTTCCACCGCCCCTGCCTTTAAGAGTCAAGCTTCTGCGCCTGTTTTGCGTCCTTCTTCTTCTTGGGGCAGGCGCAGGGCTTTGGTTTTATTTTACATCAACAGGCCCAAAAGCAAGGCAAATAACCCCGCCTGTGCGGGCAATTCTTGTGGAAGCAATCACCCTTGAGCAAAAAAGCCTGCCCATTGCCATAGAAACCACCGGCACGGTGATTCCCGCCCGCGAGCTTGTTCTTAAAAGCCGGGTGGCAGGCCAGATTATGGAGGTTCACGACAATTTTGTTCCCGGCGGATTTCTCCGCGCAGGCCAGCGCATACTTTCCATAGACCCCAAGGATTACCAGCTTGCCGTGGCTGCCAGGGAAAGGGACCTTGTGGAGGCGCGCTACAAGCTTGAGCTTGAGATGGGGCATCAGGCTGTGGCGGCAAGGGAGTGGGAGATGCTTGGCAGCTCCATAAAGCAGGATGTGGATAAAAACCTTGCCTTGAGAAAGCCGCACCTTGAAAAGGCTCTTGCTGATGTTGATGCAGCCAAAGCAGCCCTGGAAAAAGCCAGGCTTGATCTTGCCCGCACCGTAGTGGAGGCCCCCTTCAATGCTGTTGTGCAGGAGCGTTTGGTAACAAAAGGCAGCCAGGTGGCTGCCCACGAATCCCTTGCAAAGCTTGTGGATACAGATTCATTTTACATACAGGCTTCCGTTACCCTTGCCCAGCTTGCCAGAATTGCCCCCTACGGCGAGAAGGGCTACGGGCCGAATGCGCCCAAAGCCAGCGTTTTTGTGCAAGGCAATCCAGAGCCAAGAAGTGCAAGGCTTGTCAAAATACTGCCGGATCTCTCCCCGGAAGGCCGTCTTGCAAGGGTTCTTGTGGAAGTCAAAGACCCCCTTAAACTTGAAAACCAGCCCCTCCCCTCCCCTGCCCTGTTAATAGGCCAGTTTGTGAGGGTGACCATTGAAGGCCAGCTTATTGAAGGCGTTTTTCCCATTCCCCGCACAGCTTTTAGGGATGGCGCCACAATATGGATTGCAGACCCGGACAACCGCCTTGAAATCCGCCCTGTCGAGCCGGTTTACAGCGATTCGGGCTTTGTTTTCGTGCGCCAGGGGCTTGAAGAAGGCGAAAGGCTCATTGTTTCCGATATCCCAGCGCCTGTGCCGGGCCTGGCCCTTCGCTTTGCAGGCGAAGCCAGCCCCGATGAACCAGGAAGGGGCAAAGGGAAAAACCCCGGTCAGGGGCCTAATCCATGAACAAAACCTCCAAAACAGATATTCCAAAAGGCCCCATTGCATGGATGGCGGGTAACAGCGTTGTGGCAAACCTGCTCATGGCGCTTTTTCTGGTGGGCGGCTTCATCTGGGCAGGGCAAATCCGCCAGGAGCTTTTTCCCGAATCCGAGCCAAACCGAGTTGCCGTGAGCGTGGCCTACCCCGGCGCAAGCCCCCAGGAGGTTGAGCAGGGCATAATCCTTGCCGTGGAGCAGGCCATACAGGGCCTTGACGGAGCAGGCGAAATTGTCTCCACAGCCAGGGAGGGCAGCGGCACGGTGAGCGTGGAAGTGCTTGATGGCTCAAGCGTGGACAAGCTCTCCCAGGATATCCAAAACGAAGTCAACCGCATAAGCACGCTGCCTGTTGATTCCGAGCGGCCCAGGGTCTCCGTACCCACCCGGCGCAGGGATGTTCTGGCCCTTGTGGTTTACGGGCAGGTGGATGAGCACATCCTAAAGGAAAGCGCCCAGCAGCTTGAAGCAGCCCTGCTTGCAGACGAGGGCATAAGCCAGGTGGAGATAACCGGTGGCCGGGATCTTGAAATTGCCATCGAAATCTCAAAAGACGCCCTTTTGTCCCACAACCTCACCCTGGCAGAGGTGGCCTCGCGCATAAGGGCCGCAGCAGTTGAGTCTTCGGGCGGAGGAGTGAAAACCGATTCCGGGGAAATTCTTCTGCGCATAACAGAGCGCCGGGACAAGGGCGTGGACTTTGCGCGCCTGCCCATCATAACTGCTGCTGACGGCTCGCTGGTATTGCTGGAGGACATCGCCACCATAACAGACGGCTTTGAGGACACCGATGTCCGCTCCCTTTTCAACGGGCAGCCCGCCCTGCTGGTGGAGGTTTTCCGTGTTGGCTCCCAAACGCCCATAAGCGTTTCAGCAGCAGCCCGCACAATTCTGGAGGAATTTAAGCAAAGCCTTCCGCCGGGCGTTTTTGTGGATATACAGCGCGACCGCTCGGAGTTCTATCAGCAGCGGCTTAACATGCTGCTCAAAAACGCCTACATAGGCTTGAGCCTGGTGCTCATCTTTTTAGGCCTTTTTCTTGAAGCCAGGCTTGCCTTCTGGGTGGCCGTAGGCATTCCCGTTTCTTTTTTGGGGTCCCTGCTCATCCTGCCCTGGTTTGGCGTAACCATTAACATGATAAGCCTTTTTGCCTTTATCATAGCGCTTGGAATAGTTGTGGATGATGCAGTTGTGGTGGGCGAAAATGTTTATTCCCTGCGGCAAAAGGGCATGGGTTTTCTGGAATCTGCCATAACAGGAACCCGGCAGGTGGCCATGCCCGTTGTTTTCAGCGTGCTCACAAACATTGTGGCCTTTATGCCCCTGCTTTTTGTGAGCGGCTGGCTTGGCCAGGCATTTGTCGCCATACCCTTTGTGGTGATGACTGTTTTTTCAGTGGCCCTTGTGGAATGCCTTTTCATTTTGCCCGCGCACCTGGGCTGGCAGAAGAAAAAGCGCCCCTGGGGGCCTTTTGCCTGGCTTGCGCGCATACAGCAGGGCTTTGGCAGGCGCTTCATGGCCTTTGTGCACAAGGTTTATGCACCCTTTCTGGAATTCTGCCTACAGCGCCGCTATATAACCCTTGCTGCTGCATTACTGGTGCTTGCAGCCACGGCAGGCTTTGTACAGAGCGGGCGAATGGGCATGACGCTCATGCCGCGCATGGAGTCGGACTTTGCTTTCGTGGAAGGCGCGCTGCCCTTCGGCTCGCCCGTGGCCCGCACCGAGGCGGTAATGGAAACGCTTCTGCAATCCGCCCAAAAGGTGATTGACAATAACGGCGGGGATCAATTGGTCAAGGGCATCTACAGCAACATCAACGGTCATGCGCTTGACATCCGCATATATCTCACAGACCCGGATATAAGGCCCATAAGCACAAGGGAGTTCATCCGCCAATGGCGGGAGTACACGGGCGAGATTCCCGGCATGGAGCGCTTGAGCCTTCAGGCAGACCGGGGGGGCATGGGCGGCGGAGCAGCCCTTACCATTGAGATAAGGCATTCCAGCATAGAAATTCTTGAAGAGGCCGCCCTGAAACTGGCTGACGCCTTGAGCGGCTTTGACGGAGTCACGGATGTGGATTCCGGGCTTAGCCCAGGCAAGCGGCAGATGGATTTCACCCTGCGCCCGGAAGGCAAATCCGCAGGCATAACCGCCCAAAGCGCGGCCCAGCAGGTGCGCCACGCTTTCTACGGGGCAACTGCCCTTCGCCAGCAGCGCGGCCACAACGAGGTGAGCGTTATGGTGCGCCTGCCTGCAGAAGAGCGAGCCAGCGCTTATGACATCGAAAAATTCCTTCTGGCCACGCCCTCCGGCGGATGGATTCCCCTTGCCGAAGCCGTGAACATGGAAGAAGGCCGCTCATACACCAGCATAAACCGCAGGGATGGCCGCAGAATTCTCACCGCAGGCGCAGACATTGACCCGCCCCGCCAGGAAGCCTGGGTGGTAAGCGCCCTTGTCAGCGAGGTCTTCCCCAAAATCGCAGCAGACTACCCCGGCCTTTCCTTTGAGTTTGTGGGCAGGCAGGCGGATATGGCCCAAAGCATCCGCGAGCTTTTTACGGGCCTGGGCATTGCCCTTATTGTCATGTATGCCATGCTGGCAATACCGCTGCGCAGCTACAGCCAGCCTGCCATCATAATGACAGCCATACCATTTGGCATTGTGGGCGCAGTCATAGGCCATCTTATCCTTGGCTACGGAATGTCGGTGATGAGCCTCTTTGGCATTGTGGCCCTCTCCGGGGTTGTCATCAACAACGCCCTTCTGCTCATAGACTTTGCCAACCGCGCCCAGGCCCAGGGCAGCACGCCCCACGATGCCATTGCCGCATCCGCTGTCGCCCGCTTCCGGCCCGTTGTGCTCACCACCCTCACCACCTTTGGGGGCCTAGGCCCCATGATATTTGAAACAAGCCGCCAGGCCCGCTTCGTCATCCCCATGGCCGTATCGCTTGGCTTTGGCATCCTCTTTGCCACCATCATAACCCTTGTGCTCGTTCCCTGCCTGTTTCTATCCGCCAGAGACATAAAAGACGCCCTGGCGCTGGAGTAGGGGACAGAAAAGAACAGCAATGGATAAAATCCTTAATTAACTGGATTTATTTACAGCGAGAAACCTTTTATGCTGTCATTCCCGCGCAGGCTTTGAATCCAGTCAGGCAGTCAAGGTAGGTTGGGTGGTTCTTGTGCGAAGCGCAAGGTTCACCCAACAATTTGGCTCCCTTGCTTCAAAACTTGTGCGCCTTGCATACGCACCACCTGGAGCCGCCCTGTAAGTTTGGGGTTGGGGGAAGGGCTGCGTTGCACTTCGCATCAAGGCTCGGTCTCGTACACAACAGTACGCTCCCTCGCCTCTCGCTCGTGCGCCTTGCCAGCCTTTCCCTGGAGCCGCCCTGTATGCCAGTGATTGAAAAGAAAAAAGCATCTTGTTCCTGTCCGGAAAAGCCCCGCAAGTTTTGCTCACGACTCCCTGGGACCGCCCTGTACTCCGGTGCCTGAAGGCAAAACCCCCCCGCCCGTCATGCCCGCGCAGGCGGGCATCCAGAATAAAATATGGCCGTTATCCTTATTCGCCCGTAGGTTGGGTGGTTCTT
>JASEHB010000107.1 GCA_030018745.1 Desulfatibacillaceae bacterium
GAAATTGAGAAACGGCCCGCTTGTGCAAATGGCCGGTGTTGTGCCACAACCGGAAACAGCAGGCCCGGCAATGGAGTTCTTGAGGCTTAAAACAAACAAAACCCGCATTTTTTTGAGGTTTGAGAACCAGGAGCCCGAGGCTCTGAAACCAGGCGAAAAAGTTCAGGCCTATGTTTATCTTAAAAACCGGACATTTTTGAATGCACACCTTATAAAGCGGGGCCTGGCCGGGGTGGATTTGCTCTCGGAATATTCCCAAAAAGGCCGCTTTATAAAGCTGGCCCTTCAGGCCGGGCAGGACCTGGACAAGGAGGCGTGATGGAAGAGAAGGGTTATGAAAAAAAGGTGGCGGCATTCAAGGCGCGCATTCTGCCTGCCAATTCCGTGCTAATTGTTATCCACGACTTTCCTGACCCGGACTGCCTGGCCTCTGCTGCGGGCCTTGTCCACCTGCTCACCTACTGGGGTGTACCCACCTGCAAGATAACTTACGGCGGATTTGTGGGGCGGGCCGAGAACCGCACAATGGTGCAGCTTCTGGAAATGTCAGCCGTTCCCATAGCCTTTGTGGATCTTTCCGGCTTTGACCGTATAATAGTGGCGGATTCCCTTCCTGGCGGCGGAAATGTCTCCCTGCCTCCAGAGACAAAAGTGGATGCTGTTTTTGATCACCATATGGATGCCCCTGATGCGGATGCACCCTATTTTTTTGATGTGAGAAAAGACATCGGGGCCACCTCCACCCTTATCACCCAGTATCTGACCCACGCAGGATGCCCCATTCCCAGGCGCGAGGCCACGGCCCTTTACTACGGCATAAAAACCGATACAAACGGCATGGGCCGCGATGCCTTTCCCGAAGACCTGGAATGCTACAAGCGCTTGTTTGATCTTCTGGATCATCAACTTTTGTTCAAAATCGAGCATCCCCAAAGGGAAATTGAGTTTTTCAAGGGCCTTGACCAGGCTCTGCACACGGCCAGCATTTTTGGTGATACGGCCTATATCTACACGGGCGAGGTGAATACGCCCGACCATGTGGGAGAGATGGCAGATTTTTTCTCCAGCTTAAAAACTCTGGAATGGACCGTGTGTGCAGGCATCTTCCGGGAGAAGCTCTACTTTTCCCTGCGCTGTAAAACCCTTGAAACAGCAGGCAGCACAGCCCGCGAAATTGCCCGGCAATGTGGTGGCTCCGGAGGCGGGCACGGCAAAATAGGGGCAGGACAGATTCCTCTCAACTCCAAGTCAATGGCAAACAATCCTTCCCATGCCTTCAAAAACACGGCCAAAAAGGTTCTCGACCGCACTTCCTTGCCCGAAATATCTCTTCTCAAATCAGCAGATGAATAAAACCTTTACCAGGCCTCTATGCCCAATAATTGGGAGAAAAGGAAGTTTGACGCGCCCTGCCCGCCATGTTAAATAGAATTGTTTAAAGGTATTTCTTAAATCCGCATGGGTTTTGGCCCTTGGGGAAAATTGGCAACATAGCTGGCAGCAAAGGCCATGACAGAAAAAAATCCGGCAGGAATAGAGCTGGAAAAAGAAGTGATTATTGTAAATGAGCTTGGCCTGCACGCAAGAAGCGCCGCGCAGATTGCAAAAATGGCGCAAAAGGCCGGGGGTGAGATTGTTATTCGTATGAAGGACAGGCAGGTGGATGCCAAAAGCATGCTCGATATTATGTCCCTGGCTGCGGGTAAGGGCTCGGTTTTATTAATATCCGCCAAAGACCCTTGCGACCAGGCTCTGCTAAAATCCATAATCGCCCTTGTGGAGCAGGG
Source organism: Desulfatibacillaceae bacterium (assembly GCA_030018745.1). GTDB lineage: Bacteria > Desulfobacterota > Desulfobacteria > Desulfobacterales > Desulfatibacillaceae > JAGVAW01. The sequence goes on from JASEHB010000107.1 coordinate 1,788, forward strand.
TTTTGGGGAAGATTAAAACAAGGCCATGAGCGAAGATTTTGCACCGCAGAAAATGCTGATGGGCATTCCCGGCTCTCCTGGTATATGCATCGGCAAGGCCTACCTTGTTGACCGGGAAAACCTGGATGTGGTGGAAAAGTATGTTCTTGACGGCGGCCAGGTTGGCGAGGAGGTTGCGCGCTTCAAAAAGGCCGTGAAGCAGGCGGAAGATGAGCTTGCCCGTCTCATAAAACGCTCCCCCAAGGAAGTGGGCCAGCACATCTACATACTTGAGGCTCACAAGGCCCTGTTAAAAGACAAGATGTTTTTCGGCCACACCGTTGATACCATCAAAAAGGCCAGGGTCAATGCAGAATGGGCCTTGAAGACAACGCTGGATCGCATCAAGCGCGTTTTCAACCGGGTGGAGGACGACTATATCCGCGCCCGGATTGACGATGTTGTCTATGTTTACAACCGGGTCATGCGCAACCTTGTGGGCACCCAGGATTTGGGCATAGACAAGATTGACAAAAGAGTCATACTTGTGGCCCACGATGTTTCCCCAGCAGAAGCAAGTCAGATACAGCTTGAGTGGGTGAAGGGCTTTGTCACGGATATGGGCGGCCCCACCTCCCACACTTCCATAATTGCCCGGACGCTCCAGATACCTGCTGTTCTAGGCCTGGAGAACGCCACAAAAAAAATCCGCACCGGCGATCTGATAATAGTTGACGGCGCAGCCGGGGCGGTTATCTTAAACCCCGAAGAAAAAACCCTGCTCTATTACGAGCAGGCCCATGAGGTTTACGAGGCCTACCAGGCCCGCATAGCCCGCAAGAGCCACTTCCCGGCCAAGACCAGTGACGGCGTTCTCATTCATGTTAACGCCAACATCGAGTTGCTCGAAGAGGTTGTTGCGGCCCTGGACAGGGGTGGAGACGGCATAGGCCTTTACCGCACGGAGTTTCTGTATCTCAACCGCCGCATCCTGCCCACCGAAGAAGAGCTTTTTGAAAACTACAAGGAAGTCGTGGAGGTCATGAACCCCAGGCCTGTTACCATCCGCACCCTGGATGTGAACGGCGACAAGGTGGCTGCCGGCATCATGCCGGATTCGGGCGACAACCCTGCTTTAGGGCTTCGGGCCATCCGCTTCTGCCTTAAAAATCCGGATATTTTTCTGGTTCAGCTCCGGGCAATTCTCCGGGCCTCGGCCTTTGGCCATGTGCGCCTGCTTTTTCCCATGATATCCAGCGTGGATGAGCTTGTTCAGGCCCGGCATTTAACCGTCCAGGCTGCCCAGGAGCTTGATAAGCAGGGCCTTGCCTATGATCGCGAGATGGAGGTGGGCGCAATGATAGAGGTGCCCTCCGCCGCCATAATAGCAGATATGCTTGCCGAGCATGTGGACTTTTTCTCCATAGGCACAAATGACCTTATCCAGTACTGCCTTGCCGTGGACCGCTCAAACAAGCAGGTGGCCCACCTTTTCCAGAGCCTGCACCCTGCTGTCATCCGTCTAATCAAGAGAGTGGCGGATGTGAGCAAGGACAAGGGCGTGCGCCTGGCCATGTGCGGAGAGATGGCCGCAGACCCATTGAACACGCCGTTTTTGCTGGGCATGGGCTTTGACGAGCTTTCCATGAACCCCCAGGCAATCCCGGCAGTTAAGAATGCGGTTCGGGGCCTGTGCGCTTCCGACTGCCGCAATGTTGTAAACGACATAATGCGCGAGGACACGGCCCAGGCAATAGCCCGGCTTATTCTGGAAACCTATGGGGATGCCCTGCCCATGGAAATCCCCCGCCCGGAAAGCCTTGGCGCAAAGGCCGGGGCTGCTTAAACCTCCGGGCCAAAACCAATAATCAGTAACAAAGCGGAAAACAGACCGCCCGAAAGCTCAAGATGAAAGGCGCAAGCCCCCAGACATATACGAAAAACATCGCCAAAAACCGCAAGGCCCTCCACGACTACTTCATTGACGACAGGTACGAGGCTGGCCTTGTGCTTAAAGGCACGGAGGTCAAGAGCCTGCGCCTGGGCCGGGCCAACCTCAAGGATTCGTATGCAAAAATCCAGGATGGCGAGGTTTTTCTCTATCAGCTCCACATCGGGGAATACCCCATGGCCCGCTATGACAACCACCCGCCCTTGCGGGTGCGCAAGCTTCTGCTTCACAAGCAGGAGATAAAGCGGCTCATTGGCAAAATCCAGACCAAGGGCTACACGCTTGTGCCCCTTGAGCTTTATTTCATGGAAGGCAAGGCCAAAGTCCTTTTAGGCCTTGCACGGGGCAAGAAAAAGGTGGACAAGCGCCAGTCCATCAAGGAAAGGGAGTTGAACAGGGAGCTGGACCGGGAGCGCAAGAAGTGAGGCGTGTTATCCGGTAAGTCAATTGCAAAGCCAAAAAAGAGATTAAGGCAGTTAACACAACAGATGGGTCGCCATGCCAAAACCCTACGATAATGACAATGCCGGAGTTTTGACCTCGCGCATTCGCTTTTGCGATTTGCGTTGCGAGCACGCAGAAATGCCCCGTGAAGAAAACCTTGAAGGCTCATGCAGAACATTCAGCGCCCTGTGGTGCAACAAGCTTTTGCGCCATGTGACCAAAAACGCCCCATGCGAGGCGGATTTTGGCGCAAGGCGGCCCACAACAGGTCTGTAAAAAAAGGGGGAAGCCTTTATAAAGCTTCCCCCTTTCCGCGTTTTTTTTGCGGCAGACCATCATGCCTTATCTTTTTCAGCGTCTGCCTTCAGGGCCGCTTCTGCTTTTGGCATCCCCCTTACCCATATATCCCTTTGGGGGAAGGGTATTTCGATGTTGTTAAGGGCAAAGGCGTCACAGATTGCCATGTAAAGTTCATGGGTCACCCGGCCCCTTAAAACAGGCTGCTCAACCCAGCATAGCAGTTCAAAATCCAGGCTGGAGTCTCCAAAACCGCGCATACGGACACGGGGAAAAGGCTCCTTGCAAACTATGGCGTGATCCTTTGCAACTTTTTCCAGCACCTGCACAACAAGCCTGATGTCAGACCCGTATGCAACGCCCACTTTCAGGCGAATTCGGTACTTTTCCCACCTTCCGCCCGACTCGTTGACGATTTTGGAATTGGCAATCACCGAGTTGGGAATGGTGACCTCCACATCATCACGGGTGAGCAGCCGGGTGGAGCGGATGCCCACCTTGGTAACCTCCCCGTGCTCGCCGGAATCAAGCACCACATAGTCTCCCAACTTGTATGGGGCGTCTGCAATTATAAAAAATCCAGCAAAGAGGTTTGCCAGGGTGTCGCGGGCTGCAAAGCCCACGGCAATGCCTATTACACCGGCAGAGGCAAGCCATGCCGTGGCGTCAATCCTCCAGACCTGCAAAAGGGCATAAGCGCCTATAAGGACGATGACAACCGTCATCACAAGGTCAAAGAGGGGCAGGGTCCGCTCCTCCACGATTTCAAATCGGTCATGAACCCTGCCAAGTGTTTCCAGTACAATATGGCTTGCCTTGAGAGCCGAGCGAATAAGTTGCAGAACAAGAACACTTACAATTATGCGGGTGATGAGGCTCACAGCCGAGGCGCTCAAGGGCAGGGTATGCAGCGCAGTCACCAGGCTTATGTAGATGATCAAAAGCGTTGCAATGCCCGCCCCCACGCGGATGAGCCTCTCCACCAGCTCATCATTTGCCCTTTTGGAGGCCTTGAGGCCCCAGAAAAGGATAAAGCGCCGGGCGGCAAAGGCCAGGCAAAGGCCCACAAAAATAATTACAAGCATCAGGGCAAGGGGGTAGTTGGCAAGCAGTTCCCAGATGTCTTTCAGCCAGGGTGGAAGCCAGGTTGGCGCATGGATTACGGTTTGGGGCTGCTCAATCATGTCCTGCACCTTTTTTGTCTGTGCTTTTTTTCAATACCCTTGCCGCCTCTTACTTGTTTTCCAGATCCCTTACCCCTTTTAGAACAATGTCGAAAAGCTCCTGGGTGTCTTCCTCCTCCAGGCAGGAGAAGGCCACCCTTAAATCCGTCTTGCTCAATGCAATTAAGCCCACGCCATAGTTGTCCAGCAGATGCACCCGCAGGGCCTCGGCGTCAACGGTTTTCAAATTCAGGCACATGAAGTAGCCGGAGTTGAAGGGATAAGGCTCCCAGGCATCCGCATATTTGGAATCCTGAAGAACCTGCTTCACCTTCAATGCCCTTGCTTTGAGGATGTCGCGCTTTTGGGCCTTTTCCATCTCGTATTCCGGCAGGCTCATGGCTTTTGCCAGAATGCGCTGGGAAAGGTGGCTGGCATTGGAAATGGAGCCGCGCACAGCACCTGCGGTCTTTCTCTCCAAAGCATCCCACAGAGGGGCCGGGTCGCCGTCAACTCCCGTGCCGTAGGTTATAAAGCCTATGCGCAGCCCCCACACAAAATCCTCCTTGGTGGCGCCGTCAAGCTTTACGGCCATAAGCCTTTTGTCTGCATTGCATAACTTTGCAAACAGGGATTCCTTTGCACAGGTCTCATCAAAGAAAAGGCCGAAATATGCGTCATCGCAGATGGCCAGCACGCGGGTTCCTGCCTGGGCTGTGCGAATCAGGATGTCTGCGATTGCTTGAGCTTCCTTTTCGCTTGCCGTGTATCCGGTGGGGTTCTGGGGGAAGTTTAACAAAACGCTCACCTTGGGGTGCTGCCCGGCCAGCCTTTTGACAGTTTCTTCAAAACCCGCCACATTGTATGCCCCGCCCGGCGTGAAAAGCGGGAAGTTGACCACCTTGACGCCCCGGCGCACGCCAAGAACAAGGTTGTAGTTGCCCCACATCTTGTCGGGCAGAACCAGCACATCGCCCGGATCAAACCATACATCCCCAACCACGGAAATGCCGTGGGTTATGGCCTGGCTCACTATGGGCAGGCTTATGGACTTGCCCGCCAGGGACGGGTTTTTCTTGTATATGGATTCCTTCCAGGCAGCGCGCAGCTCCGGCAGGCCAAAGCTTGGGGCATAGGTTAAGCATTCGCCTGGGGAAAGATTGTTGATGAAGCTCATGATGCTTTTTAGATGCATGGCCTGGCCTTTTTCCGTTGCAATGCCTATGGTGGCATTGAACTTGTGGGCCTTTTGCTTTGCCTCTGCGCTTTGGGCCAGAATCCCCTTGGGGAAAAACAAATTCTTGCCCACCTGGGATAAAGTTTCCAAAACAAAGGGGTTTTTTGTCTCAATCACCTGGTTTAGCTGGCTGGCAATGGGATTCATGGCTTAAAATCTTTCCTGGAATAGGTTAAACACGCAGACTGGTCCAAAGGGCGATTCCCGGCAAAAAAAACCCCGCTCCCAAAGGGGGCGGGGTTTGGGAGCCAAAGGGCAAAAGCCGGTTTATTTTTTGCCGGCCATACGCTTGGAGGCCTTGATTGGGTTGAGCTTGGCTGCTGCAACCTTGGTTTCCACCTTGACATGGGTGGCCATGTTGCAGTTGCCCACCTTCCACTTGGCCATGGGGTTGGGGCTTACAGAGCAATATTGAACTTCATCAATCACAATAATGCGTCCGCAGCCCTCGCAGGCCTCAAGAATGGGCATACAGGCCCCGCCGTTGAATGAGCAGCCAGCCTTTGTCATGAAGGGGCAATTCTGGCCGCTGCGAATAGTGGTGCATTGCATGGTGCAAACTCCTTTTTAAATGACGGCGCTTTTTTTATGCGCCGGAAAATTGACCCATATACAAAGACACAAATATTTAGGCGAGAGTATGGCTTATGTCAAGCAAAAAAACCCCCTGGTGGCCCCAGGGAGCC